>NZ_JARVXG010000001.1 GCF_029848115.1 Methanobacterium formicicum
GCTATGGCTGCGGCCATGGTGGGTACTTCCCAGAGAACCTGTGATGAGCTGGAAAGGGGAGATCTTAACCAGGTGGTTATTGACGGTGCCATTGGTAAGGCCATCTTATCCTATGCTGGTAAGAAGGCGGTGCTGGCCGCATTATCCCCGGGGGAAGTGAACCTGGGATTGGCCCTCCTGGAACTGGAGAGAACCGCACTAAAAGTAAAAGAAGTCATGGAAGCATAGGGAGTACAGTAACATGTCAGAAGAGGAAGTTCAGCAAATAACAGCCGCCTTTTTAAGTGAAACTAAAGATCCAGTGAATATCATACTCACCTCGGTGTTAATGGGCTTCACCAACAGCCTATGGAGGGTCAGTGGTGAAGGTTCCCTGGGAATCACCCGTGCCTTCGGTGAGGATCTGTGGAACCTGATCAAGGTGGGTTCAGTCATGCTGGGCGAGGAAAAGGACACCAGCACCCCAGAAAAGGCCATGGAATTCTATGCCGAGTACCTGGGAGGATATTTCAGCATTGCTGATGAAATAGGTTTCACCGTAGACAACGATACCTTAAAGGTCCAGATCAAGGGTTGCAAACTGCACCACTTCACGGACTATCTGGAGGCCAAAGAAGTTCCCCGTTCCGTAGGCTGTCCTATGGCCCTGTCACTCATCGCCCTGATGGAAGATGTGACTGGAGAGCCATTTATAATGGATAGTTTGGAATCTAAGGATGGTAACAGTGAAATTGTACTCAAAGCCCTGTAGATTATGGGAGTACACCTATGGATGCCCTTAAAGTTGTGGTTTTCGGCGCTTTAAACGCCGGTAAAACCACCTTTGTTGAGAGATTAAGTGGAAACGAACTTTTCTTGAAAGGTGAATATGAAGATATTACCACCAGTTTTGATTTTGTCCAGATCGAACAGGGCGGTTTTTTAATACATTTATTTGCCAGTCCCGGGCATCGAAGATTTTCTTTTATGTGGGAAACACTGGCTACTGGTATGGACGGGGCAATCTTATTAATAGACTCAACCGTGGGGATAACACCGGTAGATTTCGAGTTAATTAAATTCATTGAAGGCTACGATGTGCCTTATGTTATTGCGGCCAATAAAGAAGACATTTCTAGACTGGATCCGGAAGCTATACGTGCTGAATTGAATCTTTCGGGCGATATACCTATTTTTAATACTTCGGCATTGAATGATGATGATCTGGCCAGTTTCATGGACAATCTTATTAATGAAATTACAGGGAAAAACAAGTGATAGGCCAAATATTTTTGGTAGGCGGATAAAAATGGTTGTTCAGAATTTAGATGAAGTTTTAATCAATATTAACCGAATCAGGGGAGTCAAAGATTCCCTGGTGGCGGGTCTGGATGGTATTCCTGTAACCAAGGTGGATCGGGAAAGTTCAATTTTAAGTGCCACCACGGTGGCGGCACTGGGAGCAGTGCGAGAACTTACCAGAACAGTCCGTTACGGGAATCTAGAGCAGTTAATCGTGGAAACAGAACAGGGGAAAATAGTGATTGATGAATTTGGTATGGATCATGTTATCATAGTTTTAACCGAGATGAATGCCAACATTGGCATGATCAGGGTGATGTTAAAGAAGGCCATTTCTGATTTCACCAACAATCAATAGTTATTCCAGCCGATGTCCTATGAAACCTATTTCCGAGCAGATCAACGAAGTTCTACAGCAGATGGAGTACAAAAGTGACATTTTAGAGTCCTATGTAATCCGTAAAGATGGGCTGATTATGACCTCCAGCAATCCCCATGTGAAAAACCATATGATTGCGGCCATGGCTGCTTCCCTCATCAATATCGGTGAAAAAACACTCAATGATATTGGTAAAGACAACCTGGAAAAAGTCCTGATCAAAGGTGAGAAACTACAAATCGTTATCATGGGTTCATCCACTGTTGCCCTGGTCTGTGCAGTGGAATCCACGGCTAATCTGGGTATGGTTTTTTTGAAAATGAAGAGAGCGGTGGAAAAAATATTCCAGATAATACAGGACGCCTATATAGATTAAGGGGTCACTGTTAATCATTTCATTAAAAATAACTCATTTTTTTAACCAGTATTATTCTTTGATAATTTTACCCTTCTTAACCCGCCTTTAATTATCCTATATAACTGTTTGCTAAATGTGCACGGGTGTTATAGATTTCGTGTGAAAATTCACAGTTAGATATTATTTTTATCCGCTTTATTGGTTATAAACAACAGGATAATTAATTTACCACAACGGACGTGATTTTAATGGGATTAAGAGAGGATATTGGTAGTCTTTTGAAAGAGTTACTGGAGCGTGCTCCGGGGGATGTTAATGGAGTGGCTGTGCTGCGACCGGATGGTTTGAT
>NZ_JARVXG010000002.1 GCF_029848115.1 Methanobacterium formicicum
CTAAAAAAAAGGGTTTCTACAAAGCCATTATTACAAAATTTTTAAATCAAGATTATATTTTGAATTTAATGAGAAGAGGTATAATTATTTTTATCATATTTACAATACTACTTGGAAGAATGAGAGAACAATTGAAATTCCTATAATGATGGAAATTATGGGTAGCAGTGATTCCAAAAGGATCCTTGAAGTTGGAAATGTTATTTCTCATTATTTCCCTGTAAATCATGATATTGTTGATAAATATGAGAAAAACAAAGGGGTTATTAACTGTGACATCTCAGAAATCCCGAGTTCTGAAAAGTATGATCTGATTGTCAGTATTTCAACTTTGGAACATGTTGGTTGGGATGAACATGTTTTTGATAATAATGTTCAGGGGGATATTAGTTCTTTAGATGATACTAAAATTCCAAAAGCCATCAGAAAACTCGAATCTTTACTTAATAATCGAGGAAAAATTATTGTTACCTTGCCAATTGGATATAATGGAATATTAGATAAATTATTAAAAGATAAAAAGCTTCCTTTTAGTGAAGTTTACTATTTGAAACGAATTAGTAAAGATAATCAATGGAGGCAAGTTAGTCGGGAAGATATTGATAATCTTAATTATGATTTCATCCCATATTATAGAGCTAATGGATTAGTTATTGGAATTATTGAAAATTTTCTGATCTAGAAAATAGAGATAATGAATATAGTTACTAATTTATCATTTTATAAATCTTTTTACACAAATTGGACCAATTATAATTTTCATTAACTTCTTTCATTAATTTCTTAGGATTTTTTTCCAATTTTCCAGGGTTTAAAATTAATTTTTGTAGCCTTTCAGCCAAATAATCACTATCATCCTGTTTGATTAATTCACCATAATCAATTATTTTTAGCAGATCTTTTGCTCCACCAACATCAGTAGTAACAAGGTAATTTCCAAAATAGGCCGCTTCTATTAAAGCTATTCCAAAGCTTTCGGATCTTGAAGGGAAACAAAAGATTTTTGATTGAGAGTAAAATTTATAGATCTTATCTCTGTCAGATACATATCCTTTAAATATTACTTTATCTTTTAAATGAGGGTTTTCTATAAAATATTTTTTGATATATTCTTCTTCAAATGATTTTTCTATACTGCCAATAAGAACTAATTTCCAATCCTCTAATTTTTCAATTTTGGAAAAAGCTTCTAATAAAACTTCAGTTGCTTTTGCAGGAGTCCCTAAATTTCCTACAGTTAAAATATAATTCTTTTTTTTCGGTATTTTAGTTTTTTGGCTAATATATATTCCATTGGGGATGCGAATCAGCTTATTTGGAGGTATAGTTTCTGTTTCAATTAGTTTCTTATATTGTTTAGACGATTCCACGCTTATACAGTCTATTAAATGTTTAATGGCAATCTTTTGCAGGAATCCAAAAACTCCCTTTTTGTTTATCAAGATTGAAGTTATTAAATCATCAGCATCCAATTTTACATAGGTTTTTCCCTGGGGATTCAAAAGTTTGTAAACTAAGAAATAAGAGAAAATACCTATAGTATCATGAAGATGAAATGATTGTAATACATCTATTTTTCTAGAATTTTTTATTAGATAACATAAAACATCCCTGGTTTCAGTCTTAAATTTTTTATTAAGGAAAATTAATTTTAGATATTCACTATTCAACTCCGCTTTGAGATAATCATAGTCATCATTATTATAAGTGAGAATTGCCGCATCATAATTAAATGATTTTCCCATGGTATAAGGTAACAGCCCCACATCTTTAATCAAATGAAAATTCATGAGTTTTGGAAAAATGCATAAATACTTTTTTTTGGAATTTTTCATAATATTCCCCTGATTGATGAGTAATCTGGTAGTCTGGCATGGCACATAATGAAGTGTTTCAATTCTTTATTGGGTTATATATTTTTCTTTTCTATAATTAGCTTCTCAATTATATGATGTTAAATCGGGTGTTGTAATCAAAAGATTATAATATTAACTTCCTTTGGTGAATAGTATTTAAATAACCTGTTATTTATAAAAAAGAAATGTAATATATTTTTTTAAAAAAATTATTAAAAAGATTATTTCAAAAAAGGGTTTAAAATGGTAAACTAGCGTAGTATCCCCTATGGATATAGTTTGAAGTATCCCAATTGTTAATAACTCCAAATTCATTGTAGTTATTACTTCCATCGGCATTAAACCATGCACCAACGTAGATTTGGGCCCAAACATGACCATATGTTCCACTTGCAAAATTACAGGTTCCATGTTCATAGCGTGCAGCTAAGCCTGTGGCTCGGCTTAAAGCGACAATTAAATGTGCAATATCGCAGCAATTCCCATTTCCATCATTTAAAACCCCAAGTGCTCCTTTGGTAGTATTGTAATAAAAGGAATATTCCACACAATCTCTGACCCAGTTAAAGATTTTAACCGCTTTTTCATAAGGATCAGTAGTATTTCCAACAATACCATTAGCATAAGCTATAATAGTTGGATTATTTGATTGACAATTAGCTGTAGCTCCTAAATACGATTCTAAACCAGTTGGTCCAATATATATTACTGCTACCCATGGTTTCATTGCTGCGAAGGCTGCTTTGTTTCCGCTGGTGT
>NZ_JARVXG010000004.1 GCF_029848115.1 Methanobacterium formicicum
TTAGTGACTATAGTCACTAAATTGTGTGAAGATTATCACAAAAAAGTGAATTTTAAGCGTTTAAAAAGTCCAAATTATTTAAATAGATTGAATATTATTTTATAAATGTTAATAATAAATTAGAAAGATTTTAAACAAAAATAAGACAATTTAAGCAGAATTTTTTATGGATTTTTTAGAAAAAGTGTTCACTTTTTGGAACAAAAAATATTTGCAAAAACCATATTGTTTAACGAAGGAAAAGGTAATCTTGAAGAAATTGAGGGATGATTTATATCTCAAAGTCATCCTGCACCACTCTAACCACATCCTGAATATCTAGGTAATTATAAAAACGGATACGATTCCATTAACCCTACCATTTACTAAGTATTTTATACCTCTTCATCCAACAACTGTTTATGAAACTCTCATCTCAGAAAGACCTTCTACTAGTTATCACCATCAGCGGGGCGGTTCTAATATTGAAATGGCTCGGACTGTTGAAAGGATCAGGGTTATCCACATTAATCACAATTTTTGCATTATTCCTACCAGGATACGCCATCATAACTGCAATCTGGCCTGATGATGAGAGTATGGGCTGGACACTCCGTGCAGGAGTGGGCTTTGTCCTGGGACTTGTTTTTGTACTGTTTTTACCCTTAATATTTAACAGTTTAAAATGGGGATATCTCGACAAATATCTCTACTCCATACTCTTCATTCTGGCCATTCTATTCTCTATACTAGCCATGGTTCGGCGTTCCGAGTATGAATACAAAGAAGAAGTGCCTCCTGAAGAGGGGCAGCTCACCCTGGAAGAATCCATTGAACGGGCAGCATTACTGAGGCAACAAGCAGATGCTGATGAATACGAAGATTACTACTATGAAGAAGAGTACCCTGAAGAAGGATACAATGCAGAAGAGCTTGCTGAAGAGGAATATGATGAAGATGAACTTACTGAAAATGACCACTTCACTGAAGAAGACTACCCCTTGGATGGAACTGGTAAAGAACCAGAACATCAAGAATTAGAAAAGGGGAAACCCTTAAAGTTCGAGAAAGTTGAGGATTTCCAAAAAAAAGCTGAATATCCATTAGAGGATAAGGCGGATACTTCAGAAGAATCTAGGGTAGCACCCTTGAAAGTAGACGAATCCATCAAAACATCCAATCTAGACTACGAAGCAGAAATGGACAAACCAGTCTGGGCAGAAGAACCACCGGAGAAAAAATCTGGCTTTAAAAACTGGGACATGGCCATGATCCTCTTCTTAACTGGAATTTCCCTGTTGTTCCTCTATTTCAACCCCCTTAAAACCACTTCCACTTCCATAATCTTCTTTATACTTTTACTTTTCATCATGGGTTACGCCGGGTTAACCATAGTTTTCCCGGATAAATCCCGTACCAGTACCCGGAACCTCCTCATAGGGAGCATAAGTATTGCCATTATCCTCTTCATACTGTCTTTCCTGGCCTGGAGAGTGCAAATACTACCTAATCTACCCAAATTTATAGTGCAGATATTGTTCGTGGCTTCAATTATACTCTCTGCCGGGGCATTTATCAGGAAATGGCTAGTCACCCATAAAGATGAGACCCCCACTGAAGAAGCCCCTGAAGAAACTGTACCAGTTGAAGAAGATAAGGAACAAAAAGAAATCCCCACTGTGGAGAAACCTATTGCCCAATACGAGGTTCCTGAAAAAGAGGTCAAGGAGGAAATTCCTGAAAAAGAAGTCAAGGAGAAAAAAGATCCACTGGCCTTCCTTAAAACTCTAAGTACGCCCAAATCCACAGAGATTGTTGCTAAAAAGGAAATACATAAAGAACCACCAAGTTTTAAGCCCCGCAACCATTATCTGGACATAATCATCGTGGCGGCCATCACCCTACTGACTGTGGCCTTTGTACTTATACCCCCACTCAACAAGACCTTTATCCGCACTATACTGGGCGTTTTACTGGTTTTGTTCATTCCGGGTTATTCCTTAATTGCTGCACTGTTCCCTAAATGGGGGGATCTGGATGGTATTGAGAGGGCGGCGTTAAGTTTTGGTCTGAGCATTGCGGTTACTCCACTTATTGGCCTGGCACTTAACTACACTCCTTGGGGTATCCGACTGGACCCTATACTGGTTAGTCTTACCATTTTCACCCTGGCCATGGTCACCATCGCCTTTTTAAGGCGGAGGAGGTTACCAGATGAAGAAAAATTCTTTGTACCCTTTGGTGAATTTACAAAAAATATCAGAACTTCATTTAAAGGAGAATCCAGGACGGAAAGGATACTATCCATCATATTGATCATCAGCATTGTGCTGGCCATTGCCACCACGGCTTACGTTATAGTAAAACCCAAGGAAGGCGAAAAATTCACAGAATTCTACATCTTAGGACCGGATGGAAAGGCCAGTAACTATCCCACTAATTTAACCACCGGCCAGACTGGTTCCATTATTATGGGGGTGGTAAATCATGAGTACACCACCACTGATTATCTCCTGGTGATTAAGGTGAACAACAACACCTTGAAAAACCAGACCCTCACCCTGTCCAGTGGGGAGAAAGTGGAAATACCCTACAACTTCACCGCCGGAACTACCGGCCAGAAGAAGATGGAGTTCTTACTCTACAAGCTACCAGATAATGCAACTGCCTATCGATCATTGCACCTGTGGCTGAATGTGAAGTAGAGATAAATCCACCCCTGAAAGGGTAAATTGGATGTGTGGTGACATCATTTATTCCTTTATCTATCTCCTCAACAATCACTCCCCCAATTCCCTAATAGGCCAATATCCCCTTATTTTTCCTTTTTATCCCTTATTTAGAGTACTTTACCCTAAGCCCTGTTTTTGTGATGTGTGTCACTAAAAAAAATAGTAAAGCTTATTTATAGGCTAAAAAAGATAATAACTTCATCCGATTAATGACATTAAACACAGAGTGACTAATTTAAGGCATTTGTCTGTGTTTATTGAGATTCAAACTTTATATTGCCATTGAAAGGAAAAAAATATATAGTAATAAAAAAAGAAGGAATATACATGATATCGACTGTTACCACAACCACTACTACTACAACCACCACTGCCGCAACATCCGCGGCCACTGCGACCACGGCAGTGACTTCGGCGGATATAATGGGCTACAGTTTAATTGCCGTGGTGGCACTTATCGCATTTCTGGCTTTAAAGGAGATTTTAAGCTCCGAAGCCACAAAAAACGCCAAGATTAACAATTTTATTAACAGCTCCAACGTGGCTATACTACCCCTACTATTTGTCTTCGGTGCAGTAGTCACCTACAAAGTTGTTACCATACTCTAAGGATGTGGTTTGAAATGAAAAATAAAGTAGGATTATTCGCCATCCTGGCAGTAGTCATAGTGGTTGTGGCTGTTTCCGGATGTAGTGACAATACTTCCAGTTCTAGCAATAATAATGCCAGTGCAATATCAGAAAAGGGAACAAAACTTGCAATTATAAACAACGGTACCACCTGGGCCCACGTGGAAATGGTGGCCAATGCCACCCATAAAAACGGGACCAACATGACCTTCTGGGCTGACACATTTATAAAACCCAATGGAAACTTAACCATGGATTTATCTCAGGTTTTAGGCTACAATAACGAGCCATTACCTGCAGGAACAACTATACGGGTACAATCATGGAAAGGACTCTTTAACACCCAGGCTGGTGGAGAAGGAACTCTTAACATAGGATTCCAGGGTTGGTCAAACACCAGATACCCAACTTCCAGTGCACAGATTACCAATGTGACCTTTAACCCATTAACTATCTTCGCACTTCCCGCTAATGTCACTGACAGCGTTGCATTTATGGCAACCACCCCTGAAGAACTGGCTAAAATACAGTCCATCGACACCACTGACCAGGAACCTCTCTATGAGGAAGAAGTAATTGTAGTGAACGCAGATGGAAGCGTAACCATCACCGTCACCAGACCTCCTGAACTGTGTCGGGCTATAGCAAGTATTGTCTAAAAAACAATTCCCCTCTTTTTTTATTTTATTTTAACTTCTTTTGAGCTTGTACTAACTCCAATTAGAACTATGGCTTTCCATAAATTCCGAATTTATATTAACTGGAAGGAATTATCCTTTATAAAAAAGAAGATATTTGATTACAATGAATCAGAAAATTTTAATAACTGCCTTAGTAGTTGTTGTTGGTTTATCCACTCTTGCTATACTGGAAGTTTCCAATGGATTCATCAGTGGACTGGTGTTTGACCAGATCCCCTACAACTACACTGCCAAAGTGTGGATACCACCTACTCATCCCGATGATCCTAGCTCGGGGTCACTGGGTGGATTTTACAAAATCAATGGAAAGGGAAAAGATTTCCAATTCTATTTGAAACTGTCTGGTGCGGAAGAGTCCGAGAGCCCCCTGGACTACACTGCCGAGGGACTTAACGGAACCGGCAGAATTGAAGAGATAAAAGTCACACCGGGAACAATTTACTCCCTCCTAACCAAGGATGTCCGTGGTGCCATGTTCAACACCATCTTCCACGGCTATATGAACATGACTTGCGCTGCCTGGACTGGGGTTACCTACTTTAAGAATGATGGTAAAAACTTCGGAGGTAACTTCACCATTGACGGGACCATGACTGATTGGGAAGGTAATTACACCTTAAAATGGGAAACTTTCCGCATTGCAGCTACTGCCGATTACTTATGGTACCCCAATAACCAGAAATCTTCAGCAAAAAGAGTTCAAAGGACTTATTACCTTTAATTCCTTCTTTATTTTTCGTTCAGGTTAGAATCAGTGTAGATAATGATTTATTTTATAGATAAATTCTAAATTTTTAAAAATATGATCTTATATTCTTTAAAATCAGTGCTTAATACCTAAAATCTTAATTTGCTTTAAAAAAATTAGAAAGATAACGTTTATTTTCCCATGGCCCTGAAAATCATCCGGGAAACACTGTGCAGTATCAAACCCGTGAAGGCAATGAAGGACCCAAAAATAGCTACCAAACCAGCTAGGGCTGTTGGAAGCAAAGTACTAGAACCGCCGCTTAAATAATCTGTGAAAAATTTCAAACTGAGAATAATCCCTACTAAAATCATTATAACCCCGGGTAGGGTAAAATAGTATAATGGGCGGTTGAACTCCATATCCTGAAGAATTCTCACCAGGACACTCACTCCGTGGCTAACAGGGTTCTTTTTATGGTGATTTTCTTCACCGTAAGTAGCCGATATTTCCACTTCCTTAATCCTCAAACCAGCCTTGGCAGCCTCTATTAACATTTCACTTTCAATGGTGTAATCCGCACTACGGAAACGGAATACTGGTACGGTGTGTCCGGCAAAGGCACGGAACCCACTTTGGCTGTCAGTCACGTCTAAATTTTTCCCACTGATGTTAGTGGCAGTGTCCAGCACATTCTGTCCCACCCTCCGGTAGGCTGGAGTGTCAGTATCTCCATTGCCGTTAAGGTAACGGCTGCCGTTCACCACGTCGGCTTCACCTTTGATTATGGGTTCTAACAGGCGGGGAATTTCACGGGGTTGGTGCTGACCGTCAGAGTCTAAGGTGAGAATTATGTCAGCATCCCGGGCTGCTTGAAAACCAGTCTTAAGTGCAGCCCCCTTACCCAGGTTTTGGGGGTGCATGAGCACCTCCGCACCGGCTAACTTGGCTATTTCTGCAGTTTTATCACTGCTGCCATCGTCTACAACAATTACCCTTAGCACGTGCTGGCGAGTACCTAACACTACGCTGCCAATGGTCTTTTCTTCGTTGTAAGCAGGTATTATTGCGGTTACTTTAATTTAGGCCCCTCCTCCAAGTGATTATTCATGTTAAAATTGTATTATGGTATCAATATATATAATTGTTGTTAATATTGACGTAAAAGTAAATAGGAGTAAGGCAAGAATACAATTTAATATGTAGTTATTATTATGTAAATACTACATTTTATACATTACTGTATCAATAATGCCGTATTTAAAGTTAATCCTTTATGTTTTGAATTAATTCCAATAAAATAGGTAAGGTCATAATTTTATTTGGTATTTTAGCTGAAAATAGTTTTATTGCGATTTTTTCAGGATTAAATTGACAGTTATGTCTTAAAAATCTTTAGAATATGGTGAGAATCTTAGGAAATAGGACACTGTCAAAAACTTGAGGGTTTTTGAAATTTGTGTTTTGATAAACAATTATTTTATTTTTCTTTAAACTCATTATTTTCTGAAATAAAAAACTAAAAA
>NZ_JARVXG010000005.1 GCF_029848115.1 Methanobacterium formicicum
TGCATGTTATTTTTAACCCGGTGGTGTATTTCCCTTAACAAATCCTCTTTTTCTTCCAGGGACTTCTTAAGTTTCATTTCAGCCATTTTACGTTCGGTAACATCTTCGGAAATACCTAAAAGATAATTAGGGTGGCCATTTTCGTCAAGGAGGGGAATTTTCTTGGTGTGTAAGATTCTTTCACCTTGGTACCGGGTGTGTATGGTTTCTTCAATGATATCGTGAAGTTCCTTTTTATGGAGAACTTCCCTATCATTTTGGGTGTAGAAATCAGCTTCTTCCCTGGTGAAAAAATCATAATCAGTTTTACCAATTAATTCATCCCTCTCATAACCCCAGATAAACTCCACTGCCCGGTTCACTCGTTCAAATTTAAGTTCATCTGCGGATTTTACGAAGATCATGTCGGGTATGTTCTCGATGATGTTCTCTAAAAACTGTTCATTTTCCCTTAAGGCCATTTCCCTTAATTTAAGATCAGTGATATCTTCTAAAACTAGAGCTATTCCATCTATCTTCCCATCCGTTCTCATTAAACTGTAATTGGCTTTAACAAATTTCCTTTCACCCCTCTTATTGACATATTTCCATTCAGAGGGAATAGGTTTACCTGTCAAAATATTCTTAAAGGCAACTAAAGCTTCATTTAAACTTATCTTCAAGCTGGGAACTATTTGAACCAGGTTTTTACCTATTATATCCTCTTTGAATCCAGTTAATTCTAAGGCTTTGGGATTGATTTCAATAACTGTGCCCTTTTTATTAAACAAAGTTATTCCTTCGGCCGCAGTTTCAATCACGTACCTGTATTTCTGCTCACTTTCCCTTAATTCTTCTTCAGCCTTTTTACGTTCAGTTACATCCTCACTGAATATTATAATGCCCCCGATAACATCGGGTGAGGAGTACCATGGGTGTATTTCCCATCGGAGGTACTGAACGCTTCCATCGGCACGTACAAAGGCATCTTCATCAGCACGCTCAACAGAACCAGCCAGAGCACGTTGGTGTATTTTTTTCCAGTGCTCGGTGATTTCTGGAAAGATATCGTAATGGGATCTGCCGAGGATTTCCCCATCACCCAGATTAAAATCTTCAATCCAGCGCTGACTGGCAGCAATGTACTGCATCTTTGGATCAAACATGGCAATGGCCACCGGGGCACTATCAATAAAGTGCCGGAACTCCTCATCACGCTTTTTCAAAACCCTATTTACAGCTTTTAACTCTTCTTCAGCTCTTTTACGTTCTGAAATGTCTTCACTGAAGATTATGATGCCACCGATCTCACCGGGAAATGAATACCAGGGATGTACTTCCCATCGGAGGTACTGAACGCTTCCATCGGCACGTACAAAGGCATCTTCATCAGCACGCTCAATAGAACCAGCCAGAGCACGACGGTGAACTTTTTTCAATTTATCGGGGATCTCGGGGAAGATATCGTAATGGGATCTGCCAAGAAGTTCCTGGCCATACAGATTATAATCTTCGATCCAGCGCTGACTGGCAGCAATGTACTGCATCTTTGGATCAAACATGGCAATGGCCACCGGGGCACTATCAATAAAGTGCCGGAACTCCTCATCACGTTTCATCAAAGCCCGGTTAATGGCTTTTAACTCTTCTTCTGCCTTTTTAATTGCGGTGATATCACGAACTAAACCCATGACAAGTTTTTCCTGTTTAATTTCCACGGCAGCAAAGTGTATCTCCACTGGAAAAACAGTACCATCCTTCCGTTTCTGGTGACCATAGAGAGTGAAAGGTTCTCCCGGCTTTATCTCCCTCCATTCCTTCCTGGCGCTTTCCAGCTCAAAGTCCTGTTCTATTTCCATCACATTCATCCTTAGTAATTCTTCCCGGCTGTATCCCAGGCTTTCCACGGATTGCTGGTTAACATCCCTAATATTACCCTTCATATCATGGACAAAAAGAGCATCGGCTGCATTTTCTACCAAACCCCGAAATTTCTGTTCACTCTCTTTTAATTCCATTTCCAACTTTTTACGTTGAGTAATATCCTTAAAAGTTCCAAAAACAGCAATTACTTTCCCTTCATCATCAGTTATAATAGATGGGCTTAAAATAACCGGGAATTTTTCCCCATTTTTTCTTTTAAAAGTCAGTTCAACTTCCTTTAGATTTCCTTTCAACACTTCTTCCAGAGTAGCCTGAATATCGTGAGCTTTTTCTTCAGGCCAGTAAGGGTGAGGAAGACCGGTTCCAATTAATTCCTCCCGGGAAAATCCAGTCATCTGACACAGGGCAGGGTTAACATCTAAATGAACCCCATTTTTATCTAAAATTGAAAATCCATCACCCATGGATTTGATGATATTTTCGTTGAATTCTTTACTTGCAATTAATTCTTCCTCTACCTGCTTACGGTCAGTGATATCAATGGATAGAATGAAAATACCTTCGGGTACCGGGAAAACGCGCAGATCAAACCATCGGCCAGTGCCATCGGGGTAAATGAAGTAATTTTCCATATGATTTGATTCACCTTCCTCCATGGTTTTTTCTAACATCCAGAACATTTCAGTTTCATCAATACCGGGATAGACCTCCATCATGGTGTGACCAATTAAAGCTTCCCTCTCCAGTTGGGCATGGTGGAGGGCAGCATCGTTTACATAGATATAACGCCAATCAGGACTGATGATCTGGCATCCTTCCATCATGTTATCCAGGGCGTTTTGATATTTTTCATTACCCCCGCTGGGGTGAGCCACACCCGGGTCTTGGGTTTTTAAATGATTAAGATTCCTTTTTTCACTTTTTTTAAGTTCTTCTCGAGTAATAGCCAGTTCAATGGCGTATTTCAGCTCTCGATCCCGATATGGTTTGAGTAGATATGCATCTTGCGCTAAAGATTCAATCTTTTTAATATTCTCTTCCGTTAAATCTCCCACTAACAGCAAAACAGGAAAATCAAGTTTGAATATTTCCAAAAGAGCATCAAAAGCGGTGCTATCCCCCTTAAAAACAACATCTAACAAAATAAGATCAGGCCTTAACTCTGATGCCTTTTCAACTACATCTTCCCCCCGGCCTAGATGGTGAACTGAATAACCAAAGGATTCCAGTGTTGTATTTATATCCCGGGCCTCAGTGGAATCATCTTTTACCAAGAGGATTCTAACACTTACCATAATTTTAGTATGTATTTATTAATATTTGTTTTTTTGTGGCATGGGAAATTTTCAGTGAATGGAATATTCATTTATAAAAAATGGAGTACAATTATCAGCCTACTAAAATGATGGTAGATTCCACCACATTTTGATAAAAATGTTTTAATTTTTAGATGAAAATAAAGGTTTATATGGGTTGATATGTAAGTCAGTACTGTAATTACAGTTGTTTATGTAAGTAAGTACTTATAAATGCTTATTTATGTAAGTAAGCACTGTACTTACAGTAATTTTATTATAAAACCCCGAATCAATCAGATATAATAAATAGGGCAGTAGATATTTAGAGATATTACATAATAGGTGATAACATGCTTGATATGTTTAATGCAAAATCAGTTGCAGTAATCGGTGCATCAGAAACAAAGGGTAAAATTGGTTACGATTTAATGACCTCCCTTTTAAATTATTATAAAGGAAAAATCGTACCAGTAAACCCGAAGGGAGGTACAGTACTGGGATTGCCTGCATACAAATCCATAAAAGAACATGGACACGTAGACCTGGCAGTTATAGTCATACCATCCCACCTGATCCCGGCCACAGTGGAAGATTGTGGAGAGATAGGAATAAAAAACATCGTTGTAATCTCTGCAGGGTTTAAAGAGGTTGATGAGGAAGGAGCCAGACTGGAAAACCAGCTGGTGGAGATCTGTAAAAAATACAACATCAAACTGGTGGGACCCAACTGTCTGGGTGTAATGGACACCTACAATGATATGAATGCATCATTCTCTTCTGATATTGCCCACAAGGGTAAAATATCATTCATGACCCAGTCCGGAGCCATCATGGCTGCTATCCTTGATTACGCTGATAAAAAGAACATTGGTTTCTCCCGTATCGTCAGCCTGGGAAACAAGGCCGTCATCAATGAAAACGACTGTATGAAGAACTTCATGGAAGATGAAAACACCGAAGTTATAACTGCCTACCTGGAAGGCATAGTGGATGGTCCGGGCTTTATAGAAGCCTGTAGAGAGGCTTCCCAGAAAAAACCAGTCCTGGTTATAAAATCCGGTACCACCTCCAAGGGATCAGAGGCTGTTTCCTCCCACACCGGTACCATTGCCGGTTCTGACTCAGCCTACGAAGCAGCCTTTGGCCAGTGCGGAATTATACGGGTGAACTCCCTGGACGAAATGATGGATTACAGTAGTGCCCTGGCACTGGCACCCCTCCCTAAAGGTAACCGGATAGCTATAATCACCAATGCCGGTGGACCCGCCATCATGACCACCGATGCCGCAATAAAGGCTGGACTGGAACTTGCCGAACTAACAACTGACACCAAAGCAAAATTAAACGAAGGACTACCCGCCACGGCCAGTGTTAAAAACCCGGTGGATGTTCTCGGGGATGCCAGTCCGGAAAGGTACGCCTTCACCCTGGAAACTGTTCTAGAGGACCCTAATGTAGACGGAGTGATCTACCTGGTAACACCACAGTCCGTTACCGATCCGGAAGGAATTGCCCAGGTGGCCATTGATCACGCCCAGAAAACAGAAAAACCAATCCTGTGCAGTTTCTTTGGAGGAACCCGCTTCGTAGGGGCAGAAAAACTCCTGGCAGAAAAACAGGTCCCTAACTACCTCTACCCTAAAAGAGCAGTTAAAAGCATGAAAACCCTGTATGATTACACTGTCATCCGGGAACAGGATTATCCAAAGTCCCCGGAATTTGATGCTGATAAAAATCTGGTTAAAAACATTATTGAGGATGCCCGGGAAAAGGGCAAACACACCCTGGGCTTAGAATCACTGGATATTCTGAAAGCCTACGGTATACCCACGGTGGGCACAGCCATTACCACCACTGAAGAAGAAACAGTTAAAGCAGCCGAAGAAATAGGATACCCCCTGGTTATGAAGATCGTGTCCCCCCAGATTTCCCATAAGTCTGATGTGGGAGGAATAAAACTCAACCTTAACAGTGCGGATGATGTTAAAGCAGCCTACCGGGACATGATGGAGAATATCCCTGAAAAGGAGCCCGACGCAGTTCTGGAGGGTGTTCAGTTACAGAAAATGCTCTCCGGTGGTGCAGAAGTGATCATCGGCATGATCCAGGACCCCACCTTCGGTTCCATGCTCATGTTTGGACTGGGCGGTATATACGTGGAAGTGCTGGAAGATGTTAAATTCGCCATCGCCCCGGTAAATGAAGGCGAGGCCAAGGATATGATAAAGAACATCAAAACCCATGAACTATTAGAAGGTGCCCGTGGAGCCAAACCCAAGGACGTAGATTCCATTGCCGATGTTATACTGAGAATTTCCCAGCTGGTCACTGACTTCCCAGAAATCAACGAATTCGAAATCAACCCCTTGATGGTTTTCGATGAAGGAGACGGTGCACTGGCCGTTGATATGAGACTAATGTTGAAAGAGGGCGGATCCAATGATTTACTACAGTCCTCCCCCCACTCATCCAGTCTGGAATCCAGTGTGAATTAAATTAAATAAATATCGTGAAATAAAAGCAGAAGGGATCCTGGTCCCTTCTTATAACTATTTTTTTTAGAGAACTTTTTTTAAAAAATTACTTTTCCTAGTTTCTACAAAATATATGTAGGAAATCAATTACTGAAGTGGACTGGGGAATATCCATTACAACCGTAATTAATCAGTTATATCCCCTTAACTGTTGACGAACTTAGTTGAAGGCATTTAAAATTGGGAGGGTACTTTAATAAACAAATCTTGCCCTCAGCTTACCATTTCATGAGGGAGTTACCTAATCTCAAGCTTTTTATTTCAAGATGATCATATATCTTAATGCGAACAATATTCCAAGCACAGATCAATAGTCTCCGAGTCCAATGATAATTATCGTATTATCTACTGAAATTAAATATAAAAAAGTTTAAAATAAGGAATACTTGGAGAAATCCCTCCACCTGACACATCCGCATCCCATATGAACCAAGGAGAATTCTATTAGCCAGTTTAAAGGTGCTGAAATGAATGGAAAAGAGACAATATCCTTTAAAAATGCAACCATACTGGCTTTTGCTATTTTAATTAGTTTTACAGTTGTTTCACTACTTTTACAGGGTGATTCGTATCTTCGAATGGTTTTTAGTGATATTACCGGCCCTGTAATTGAAATACTGGTTATTACGGGATTATTTTACGCTGCATACGCCTCCAAAAACCAGGGACAACATGTGCAAATAGCATGGATACTGATGGGTGTCGCCTTCAGCTTTACTGCCCTGGGGGATATAACCTGGGCCATTTTGGAGTTGGTATTCAGTACCAATCCTTTCCCCTCGGTAGCCGACATTTTTTACCTGGCATTCTATCCTCTTTTTGCACTGGGAATCTACTTTATGCCCCGTGATAAATTCAGCTCCAGCGACCGCTATAAAATCATTCTAGAAATGGGGATCATCCTCCTAACCGTGGGCCTCCTTTTATGGGTTTTCCTAATAAGCCCCAACCTCACCAGCCAGGAAGAGTTTTTAACCATTTTCATATCTGTAATATACATTGTTTTCGATTTTGTCCTTCTCTTCGCCCTGATACGGCTCTTATACAGTAAATTTAAAGAAGAATACTACGGCCCTTTAATTCTTATCGGCCTGGGTATGATAGCCCTGATTATAACCGATTACATTTACTATCTGCAAACACTGCAGGGTACTTATGTTTCCGGGGGTTTGCTGGATTCCGGATGGATACTGAGTTATATGCTGGTGGGTTTAGCCGCGCTGCTGCAGATCACCGGTGAAAAATACCAGCTAATACCACCCTACCTCTCATTTATAAAAAAATCAAGTTTCACTTCTTATTTACCCCTTTTACTGGCACTGATATCATTCCTACTGTTAATATGGGCCAATGAAATCCAAGAGGAACCCAATATCCCGGTGATAGAACTGGTGGTGGGAATCATCATTTTAATGGTGCTTTTCCGCCAGTTCTTAACGGAAAGGGCTTTATCATCCAGTGAAAAAAACTACCGGGACCTGGTAGACAATTCACTAGTGGGAATTTATAAAACCAATATCTCAGGGGATATACTTTTTGCCAATGAATCCCTGGCCCAAATATTTAAATTCAGTGATGTGGAGGAACTCAAATCTCACCAGATCACTGAATTCTATAAAAACATTTCTGCTAGAAAAGAAATCATTGATAAACTTAGAAAAGAGGGTAGTTTTGCCCAGTATGAAGTAGAAATGGTTTCCCGTGAAGGAGATACTGTTAACATGCTTTTAAGTGCCAGTTTAACTGGAAAAGTTATTTCAGGCATGTTAATGGATATCACCCTACGTAAAAAGGCCGAAAAAGCCCTCCAGGATAGTGAAGAAAAATATCACACTCTGTTTGAATCCAATCCAACCTACACCATCCTGGTAAGTTTAGAGGGATCTATTTTAGATGTTAACAGTGCTGCTTCTGAATTTGCAGGTATATCTTCCCAGGAATTAATTGGTAAAAACTTCCCGGAGTTGCAGATATTCCCTAACGAAGAAGATATTAAATTCCAGAGGAGTAAATTCTTACTGGCATTACAGGGAGAGACCATTAAACCTTTTCAGTATCAGTTGATTGACTATAAGGGAAACTATAGCTGGGTGGAATCACAGCTGGTACCCATAAAAAAAGATGGTGAGATTAACTCCATTCTGGTAATTTCCAAGGATATAACTGAAAGAAAAAAAGCCATGGATGGACTGGAAAGAATGGTGGATGAGAAGAACATTCTGATTAAGGAGATACACCACCGGGTTAAAAATAACATGCA
>NZ_JARVXG010000006.1 GCF_029848115.1 Methanobacterium formicicum
TTAGTGACTATAGTCACTAAAATCTTTTTAAATTATAACCGATTGTGAAGCCACGGTATGGTATAGAGAAGTAATTTGATGTAGGCGAAAAGATGAAACAATACCAAAACCTGCAAATGAAACTCACTTTCATTGTATTCACCGTTCTGGTTGCAGTGGTACTGAGTGGAGCAGCTTCAGCTGCTCTGGTTTTACCAGAACAAAGTTACACCAGTGCATACGTGGTGGAAACTGGGTATTCTTTCACTGGACCTAATTCTATACAGGATGCAGTAGATAACTACGAAACCAACGATGGATACCAAGTACTACTTGAACCCGGAAACCATGATGAACAGATAGTCGTCAACAAAAACCTCAACTTAACTGGCATGGGGGCCAATCCAGAAGACACTGTAATTCAAGCTACCAGTGATGGTGCAACAGTAACCATTGCACCAGGAGTAGTGGCGGCCCTTGAAAACCTTTCCATCTGGAATTATGGCAGTGGACAGACCATAGAAAACAATGGACAGCTAACCCTTATCAACTGCTTCGTCAACGGTAACTTCGTGGCTAATGAAGTTATGGGAGCTGCTGCCGGGGGAACTACTGAAGTCACTGGAACCCCTGGAGAAACTACCCTAGCCACAACTGAAACCATGCTCGTAACCAGTGCAGATGGAACTACCGATACTACTGGAAGCAATGTTGTGGGTGAAACCACCTTAACTGGCACTGAAAACACGATTTCTACCAGCACCGAAGAAACAACATCCTCCGATGACCCTGGAATACCATTAGCTTCACTTGCTT
The DNA here is from genome assembly GCF_029848115.1 of Methanobacterium formicicum. NCBI lineage: Archaea > Methanobacteriati > Methanobacteriota > Methanobacteria > Methanobacteriales > Methanobacteriaceae > Methanobacterium > Methanobacterium formicicum. Next base: position 796 of record NZ_JARVXG010000006.1, read on the forward strand.
CTGGGATGTTAATGGTCATGGGCGGAACTGTAATTTCAAAAAAATAATCTTTTTTTTATCATTTGGAGTTATCGACTAATACTCATCGTCTAATTTAATGTATTGTAACCATAATGAGAGTTGGGTAACTAACCAGATGTATAACAAGTTATTATTGTAAATTCCTTGATTAAATTTTTTTTGGATGGTCTGGATTTTTTCTAAATTGACGTAATTTGCTATTATTTCACTTTTTTCATTAATTATCCTCTCGATTTCCTTTTTTTCATTTATTAAAAAATTATTCTGATATATATTATTAGCTTCGGCTTTAAAAGGACGCCATTGGATTTCTTGTGGTAAAATTCCATCCATTGCAATTCTCAGTATATATCGGCTCCACCCAAATTTAACTTTCATATCAGTTGGTAATGAATAACAGAATTCTATGAGTCTTTTATCTAAAAAAGGGTATCTCGGCTCTATATTATGCTTAGCGAATATATTATCCATTTCTTCCAATTCGTATAGATCTGAAAAGCGGTTAATAATGAAATGATGATATTTTTTATAACTGTTAGCTTCTGAAACTGGTTCCCAAAATAATCTATTTAATATCTGTTCTGCATCTATTTTCTTGGCAAATTCTTTTTCCAAAATTGTAGTACCGGGTCTCCGTTCTTTATTAGAAGTCCCTAAATTTTTTATTTTGTCTGGTATCAATGAAAAGATTATATCTAAGATTATTTGAAATGAATTACTTTTTGTGATTTTTGAATAATTTCTTATTTCGTTCATCAATTTTATCCATTTAAAATTAACAGCTAATTCTCTAAAATAAAAAGTACCATAAGAGATAACTGCATCCCCCCCCGGTTCCACGTAACTGAATCCTAACTTCATTCTCATGTATTTTTTTACATAAATTCCACATATTAACGAGGAAGGGTGAATAAAATGGTTGGTCTTGATAATCTAAAATAGTTTTAAAATCTTTTAATAAGCCTATTGTGTCATTAGGGATAAAATTTGGGACTATGTTATCCATATTGGTGACTTTTTTAATATAATTATATTCGGAATTGTTCTTAGATTTACTAGAGACAAAAGAGAAAGTATTTATTTTTTTCAATTTAATAGCTTGTTTAGTTATTAAATGTTTAACCATACATACTATTGAAGATGAATCCAGACCTCCACTTAAATCAAATCCTATTGAAAATTCACTTCTCAAACGACAATTAATAGATTCTTCGAATATTTTGAGGAAAGTGGCTATATATTCATCCTCAGAATTTAATGATATTTCGAGATCAGGATCTAATTCCCAGTACTTTCTGAATTTATTCTGGTCTTTAGTTATGATCACAGAATGAGCGGGAGTTAAAGAATAAATATTTTTGTAAAAAGTAGATTTATTATCCTCAATTTCCATTAGGAATAAACCAATTTTTTCTTCATTTAATTTTAGTTTTATTTGAGGAATGTCAAAAAATGCTTTGAGTTCCGATGCGCATACGAATAAATTATCAGATAAATAATAATAGAATGGTTTTACTCCCATATGATCTCTAGCACAAAAAAGCGTTTCATCATTAGGATCCCAAATAACAAATGCAAAATCACCTAAAAGATATTCTGGACATTTTTCCTTCCATTTTTCATAAGCTCGCAATATGAAATAAGTGTCAGGTATATTATCATGGTCCTCTACACCTAATAATTTAGATAATTCGTTTCGGTTATCAATTCGAGCATCTGCGGTTATAACCAAACCTGTATCTTCTTCGAAAAAGGGGAGTTTTTCATTTACAGATTCGGGAGTTGTCCATAACATTTGATGACCTAATCCCATAGGCCCTTCACACCACACACCTGAATCATCCGGACCACGATGGGATAATTTAGTAGTCATTTGGTCAATAATTTCAGGTTCGATATTTTTCCCCGTTCGGTAAAAAATAGCAGTAATTGCACTCATTTATTCACCAATATTCAGTATCTCTTGTAACGTCATTTACAATAGTTTGGGACACATCTTTGAGGCAAGTTAAATCATGGGGGAGGGTTAATAGTTTCACTGGGATATTATCCACAATAAAAGAATTGTCCTGGAGATTATTTACTCTTTTCGTGGGAGGCAGCGATTTTATAGTATAAGAATATGCCAATAGATTTTTCAATGCTTTTTGCGGTTTAAGTGTTTTTATAGATAGGTCTTTTCCTGATTCCAATATGTAAATTCCTCTAAATGGGATTTCGGTTGGTAAAAATCCTCTTTCGGTTTTAACGTAATTACTCTTCAACTGATTTTTAAAGACTATTACTTCTTTTGGATCTATGCCCTTTGAATCAATAACTTCTTTTGAAAGTTTCAGCCGGGGAAATCCTGGTTTCACTTTTATATTGTCTTGGTTGATAATAACTGGAAGATAATCATCACAAATTACAGGATTACCCATTTCATATAGGCTCATAGCTAGTGTAGACTTTCCAAAGCCACTATTTCCGAGAAATGCAACTGCTTTGCCTTTAATGTTGGAAGCACTGGCATGAAAAATATGATAACCCCTTTGTTGTAGTAACACTCCCATAACTGTTCCCATTATAAACATCTGAATAAACTCTTTATCTGCAAAGGGCTCTATTTCAATAGTTATTTTGGATCCATTTTCAATTTTAAAAATTCCCACATCATCCCAGAATAAATAAAGCGAGTCTTCAAATGATTTAAAATTTTTCCCAGTAACAAGGGCTGTTTGAGGTAAATCTACTTTGCCCTTTACCAATTTAATATCAGCATAATTCGGATTATAATTTTCTGGAATTCCTTGAAGCTTTATTTCCGAATGAATATTAAGGCCATATGCATTGTAAATCATTTAAATCAAACTAAAAGGTTTCATAAAATAGTTATTAATCCTTTTTCTAATAAATTCTCAACTAATTCAATTAGGTCAGCATAACAAGTTTCTTCATCGATTGAATATTCTTCTAAAATTTTATCACTAATTTTTCCAATGCTTTCTTTATTTTGAATATGTTTCCAAATCGTAGTTCCCACTGGATTGAGACCGTAATATACTCCATCTTTCATGTTTAAAATAGCAGTTTCTTCACCCAAATCACAAGAAACTACCTCTTTATTTATCTTAAATTTTGATTTTCTATTTAGATTCATAATCAATCCCTCAAATAAAGCACATCTGGATATTAATATTTGTAACCAATATTGTTAAACAAAGTAAATATGCTCCTTGGGTAGAGTAAATTTTATATGGGGTAAACATAATTATTATAATTGATGATACAAAAAGGCATTTACAAAAAACCCAAACTGATTACCCATGGCAATGTGGATGACATTACTCTTGGAACAGCTCCAGGTGGACTCGAAGAACCCGGGGGTAAACAACCTTCAGGTGGTCCAGTTTAAGATTTTTCATTTTTTTTAATTTTATATATTCAGTTCATTCTCCAATATATCTATAACTAATTATTGAAATATCTCATTAAAATGAAAAAAAGTAATTAAGTTATTTTAGACTATGGGATGAACAACTGTTTGTGCGTTGTTGGAAGGGTTCCAGTCGTATTGTGCGGGGGTTCCCGTTCGTGTTGCTGTGTTTTTAATTGTTCCAGTAGTGTTGATTTCGGCTATTATTATTAGTATTTTGGTTTGGTCGTTTGTGTTGAAGTTGCCTATGTCCCAGATTCCGGTGTTCTTGTTGTATGATGTTGTGTTTTCTGTCCAGGTGATTCCTCCGTCTGTTGAGATGAGGTTTTTTGTGTATATTAATCCGTTAGGTAATTGGTCTAGTATTTGTAGTCCTGTTGCATTGTCTGGGCCGTTGTTTTTGACTGTTATGGTATATTTAATGTATTGTTTTCCTTGTTCCGTGTAATTTTCTTGTGTTTGTGTGACATCGATATCGGCTGCGGGTGGTGTAGTTATTGACACGCTTTGATAGTTGTATTTTGTTGTCATGTCTTTTTGGTCGACACTTATTAGTGAGGCGTTGTTTGTTAGGCTGGGTGTTTTGTCGCCGGATTTTGTTACCATTAAATAGACGGTCATGAATGCTTGTCCGCCTTTAGGCAAGTAGTCGATGTACCAGGTTATAATGTTTCCTGTTCGTTCTGTTCTTCCGACTCCTTCACTAGTATGACCTATGTATTCGAATCCATCACCTATTGTGTATCGGATCACTATATTTGTTGCATCGTCGTATAGTGCGGAGTTTCTTACATCAACTATGAATACTGGAGTTCCACCCACGTTGTATTTTTCAAGGTATTTTCCTTCTGAAGGGAGGTAATACCAAGGATATTGTAACACATGAATATCTACAGCAGGGATATACAAATTAAATGTTGTGGAAGTTCCGGTTACAGGATCGTACTCATTCTGGCTATTTTTTTCAGCAGTGTTAGTAACTGTTGTCTGAGGAGTAGCAGTTCCAATAATAGTTAAAGTTGCGGTTTCACCGTTTAACAATTCAGGTATGGTCCAGATTCCAGTATTGGAGTCATAAGTTCCAATACTTGGAGTTACCGTCACTCCGGTTAATCCGGAGGGTATTAAGTCAGTTATTTTTATGTTAGTGGCTGTATCGGGCCCATTATTGGTTGCATTAACTGTGAAAGTTACCACATTGCCCTGGTAACTTCCAGTCTGATTTAGGGTGACATCCGCCATTTTAGTGTAAACCGGGATACTGGTACTATCTCCGGGGTAAGGGTTGTATTCCGTCTGGAAAATTTCAGTTGCACGGTTGGTTATGCTGGTTCCAGCCATGCTGGTTCCAGCTTTACCGATTATGGTTAAGGTGGCTGTGGTGAATTTTGCCAGAAAAGGAATGGTCCAGATTCCAGTGTTAGGGTCATATGTTCCCACTGAAGGGGTTACAGTGACACCTGTAAGTCCAGCGGGGATTATGTCCCGGATCTGGATATTAGTAGCATCATCTGGACCACTGCAGTAAGCGTTAACCACAATGGTCACATCATCGCCCACATTCACATTCACGGTTCCGGTACTCTGACCATTCACAGTCTGGGTTATTATAGGGTCTGAGAGTTTGGTGTAAACCGTGGTACTGGTGCTTGCTGCTGATGGGTTATATTCCGTTTGTGCTGTTCTGTTAGCATAATTTGTAGTGGTTAGTCCGGCCATGGCTGCGGTGACTTTTCCGGTTATGGTGAGTATGGTGGTTGCACCACTGTTTAAGATTCCAATATTCCACAGCCCAGTGGAAGGGTTGTAGGTTCCAGTTCCAGTTATGGTGTAGGTTAAATCCGTTAGTCCACTTGGTAATAAGTCAGTTATCTGCAAGTTGGTGGCTGCGTCCACTCCTCTGTTTACTGCAGTTATAATGTAAGTTACAGTGTCGTTCACATTAACCGTGGCACTGCTACCATTATTGACAGTTTGGGTTACTACCACGTCGGCTATTTTTGTGTAAACTCCGGCAGTGGTGGTTGTAGGCTGATTGTTGTACTGTTCCTGGGAAGTTCTGGTGGCAGTGTTAGTGGTGGTTAATCCGGCCATGGCTGCTGTGGCAATTCCAGTAATTCTCAGGGTTGCACTGGCACTGTTGGCCAGTGTGGGTATGGTCCAGACACCATTGTAGTAGGTTCCCACAGATGGGGTCACGGTGACTCCACTTAGACCTGCAGGTATGATATCACTAATTAATATACCCGTTGCTGTGTTGGGGCCGTTGTTGGTGGCGGTCACAGTATAGGTTACAGTGTCACCTACATTCACCGGGGTGCTGGCACTTTGGGTTAAAGCCACATTGGCGGTTGATGCGGTCTTTATTATGGAAAATGCAGATATGGTCAAGGGTAAAACATTCCTGGCCACCAGGTTCTGTTTCCGGACACTGGCGTACTGGTCATCGTATAATAAGTTACCATAATTTCCACTGACATATGCAGTTACCACAGAGTTACTATTGTTTCCGAGGGTTAAAACTGTGGAAACTTGGCCATTAGCATCAGTAGTTCCGGAAGTACGGCTTAAACTTCCACTGGTTTTTTGGAAATTGACTGTAACGCCTTGTAGCGGGTTGCCATTAATATCACGAACTGTTGCGGTTACAGTTACAGTTTGACCATTGGCTACGGTGGTTGTTTCCGGGGTTACCGTTATACTGTTAGGGTAAGAAGGTATAGTAGCGGCGTTAACTGCATTAATAATAGCCCATGCCCTGGTCCTGACAGATGTGTCATCACTCCACCAATTCCGAATCACACCATCTCTGGGGGCAGTCATGTACTGGTAGTAGGTGCCTACCGGGGCAGATGCATCGTAAGTACCATAGTGCACAGAAGTGAAGTACCAGATTGCGCACTGTATGGCAGCTGCTTCATTATCGGATGAAGGGTTGTAATGATTTAATATGTAACTAACTTTATCCCATTCAACCTCAGTGGGGAGGTCCCCGGCAGTTCCGGGGAGGGGTCCATTAACCAGTAAGGTGTCACCGGTACTGATGGGGGTGAAAAGGTCAATACAATAAGCAGTATAGGTTGTCCCGTCAACTCTAACGTTAATGACACCGGCAAATCCGTCTTTGTTCTGTCCCTGGATGTAAACACTTTGACCATTACCGGTACTGGTTAAACTTGCTGTTTTGGGGGTTAACTGGAAGTCTGCAGTACCATATTTGTTGGGGTCAGTGGGATAATTGGGTCCGTTAGTGACAGTTACACTTTTGGTAATGGGGGTACATCCAATGTAACTGGCTATAATGTTAAAAGTCGTTTCAGTGCTGTAGAAGTTCAGTGTGTAATGTCCATTGGCGTCAGTGGTGGTGCTGCCCATGACTACTCCACTGGTTGAATTTGCAATTACTGTTGCGCCTTCCAAGGGCCTTACGTGGCCATATTCATTTACAGTTACTGTTCCGCTTATAATTGGATCTGAACCAGTAGAACAGTCACTGGTAAGATCAATAGAAGTATTAGTAGTGTTTCCTGTTCCATTCATTGCAGCTGCAGATGTGCCTAAAATAGTAAAAACAAATGCAAATGCTAGAATGAGCATTAAAAAATTCTTTTTGATTTTAATTCCAATTCCCCCATAAATATTATAAGATTAAACCCTGGTTGAGGATTATATTATATGGACTTTCATTTGTTGTTGATGGTGAGCAATATAATCTTTAGATGTTAATATTCTCTACCTAAAGACTTGGTGATGGTGATATATAAAGGTTCCTAAAAACCCTATTTTAACTGTGAACAGTGTCACAACCTCCTTTATAAAAAGGTGACATGCTTCACAAAAATGAGATTAAAAACTATCAACAATATTTCCATCCGAAATTTAACTTTCTGATAAAATAAAATTTGGTGAAGATCTTCACCAA
>NZ_JARVXG010000007.1 GCF_029848115.1 Methanobacterium formicicum
TTGGGTGTTTCGGATGGTTATGTGTTCTAGTGCGGCTTCTCCGCCTTTGAATATGGCGGTGGCTCCGCTGTTGGTGATGTTGACGTTTTCAATGAGTATATTTTTGTTATAGTCTCCATAGCCTCCTAAGTAAACACCTTGTGCATTAGGAGCGTTTATATTTGCACTATCAACAGTGATGTTGGTGTTGGTGCCCGTCATCATCACTCCTTGTTGGCAGTTGTTAATGGTAAGGTTAGTCAGGGTAACGTCGTTAGTTCCTGTAACTAGAACTCCTGCGGAATTTGTTGCCCCACTTAGTATGAAACCAATAATATTGGCATATGCGCCCTGGTTGTTAACTGTGAACACAGGATTAGCGGGGATTGAAGATCCGCTAACTGTTACCTGACCCGTGCTCTGTACTGTGAGGTTGGCTTTATTCACTACAATGTTTTCATTGTAGGTGTAGGGAGTTCCACCATTGTCATAAACACTTATGGTGTCACCACTTATGGTGGATTCATTGTCTATGGCATCCTGAATGGAAGTATAATTATATGTCCCTCCTGGGCCCACGGTCCAATCTGCCGCTGAAACAGTACCCAAACATAGTGATAAAATAACTGCTAAGGTAATGAGAATGAAAGGTAAGGTGTACTTTTTGGTAAATTTAGGTCGGTTAAGTTCAGTTCGTTTTTTGTTCACGTTCTTTTTCACCTCCTTTATGCTCGATAAATATAAATTCATGTTATATGGTTACTTAATAATAAATTTTTCCTAAGTCAAACAAAACTTTATTCTATTAACAAATTTGTTGAGTTTATTTTATTGTTAAACGCATTTTAATCCACATTTTTATAGAATAATTCTTTAAAAATTATAAAACACTGAAATCTCAATGAAATTGGATTATCTTAAGATATAATTATTCCAATCTACTCTCATACTATACCTTATGTATTCAGTTGAATGGATGATTGTTGCGTACAATGTGAACATTGAAATGAAAAAGGATAGAATTGTTTCCCTATTTCTAGAGCAATTTTTTTAGGGGAAAATATAATTTTGAAAGAATTATAATGTTATAGTTGTAAATCTTAAATCATGATAATAACATCATGTTAAACTCATCATACTTAACCGTAAAGGTTATATATTTAAAGGAGCCGAACGATGCATATTAGTAAAAAAACGAGTTATAACTTATAAGTTATAAGGAGATGGGTTATGAGGATAGAAGTTGATCCAGAAAAATGTACTGGTTGCGGAGTATGTAAGGAAGAATGCCCCAAAGGTGCCAAGATCTGGGATATTAATAAAAAGGCCATGGCCACCAATTTAAGATTCTGTCACCTGTGCACGATCTGTGCTTCCAAGTGTCCAGAAGATGCAATCCGTATCATAAGGGATGATGAAGATGAACCGAAAAAGCAAGATACAGAGGAAGACCTCTGAAACCAGTATAACCATTGAACTTGATGTGGATGGTACTGGACAGTACCAGGTGGAAACCGGTATCCAGTTTTTAAACCACATGCTGGAATCCTTCACCAGACACAGTCTGTTCGATTTGAAGGTGGAAGCCCAGGGTGATACGGAAATAGATGACCACCACACTGTGGAAGACGTGGGGATAGTGCTGGGAGAAGCTCTGCACCAGGCCCTTGGTGACAAGAAAGGGATAAGGAGAATGGCTCATGCACTGATACCCATGGACGAATCCCTGGCCATGGTAGCCGTGGATCTCTCCGGACGCAGTTACACTGTACTGGATCTGAACTTCCACCAGACCAAAGTAGGTGACCTCAGCACCGAGAACGTGGGTCACTTTTTAGAGTCACTGGCCCAGAGTGGGAAGATAAATCTCCACGCCCGTGTGGAAGGGGAAAACGATCATCACCAGGTGGAAGCAATATTTAAGGCCCTGGCCCGTGCCCTGCACGATGCCACCAGAGTGGTACACGACCGGGTACCCAGTACCAAGGGAGTCATTTAAAATAAATAGGGGGACCGAAGGGGCATGACTGAGGAGAAAGAACCTTCCACACCAGTACCACGCATTCCAAAGGGTCGGATGGAAACACTGACCGATGGAATATTTGCCATAGCCATGACTCTACTGGTTTTAAGCCTGGAAGTACCCACCTTACCCGTCAATCCCACCCCCACCATAATCAACAATTATGTCTTTAACCTACTGTTACCCCAGATAGGAATATACATAATCAGTTTCGCGATTTTAGGCGGTTTTTGGTTAAACCACTACGTATTTTACGGTATAAAACACGTTGACAATTCCCTGCAGTGGTTAAACATTTTCTGGTTAATGTCCATTGCCATAGTGCCCTTTTCCACATCATTAATGAGTACTTATGGCCAGTATCAATTTGCAGAGATTATATTTGCTTTGAACATGCTGGTAATAGGTATTTTATATTATTCTCTCTTTAATTACGCTTTAAATCATGAAATGCTTTACGAGCAGATCCTACCCTATGCAGATAAGATCAAACGATCCAACCTTTTACTGCCGGTTATATCTTTTATAGCCATAGCAACTTCCTTTATCATTCCCGTGGGAACTATTTTAATTTTTTTACTGGTACCAGTTCTGTTAAATATACGTAACATTGCCAATAAAAAAAAGCAAACAGAATAAACACTGCAAAATTATTAACTTATTCCCTTAACAGATAATTTTCAAATAAAGAGGAAAGTCAATTAAGGAGACCCTATGAATCCCGAAGATGAAAAAAAACCTGGATTGTATTTTCCCACCAATAGACTGGAAACCCTGACTGATGGTCTCTTTGCCATAGCCATGACCATTCTGGTGGTGACCATCGAGATACCCATGGGCCCTATCCACACATCACAACTGTTTCTACAGACTACTGGAGAAATTTTACCCAAATACGTGGTGTACTTCCTGAGTTTCCTAATATTGGCTGGTTTTTGGATAAACCATCATATATTATTCCTGATTAAAAAGACCAATCTAACTCTAACCTGGATAAATGTCTTCTGGTTAATGTTCATAACCCTGGTGCCTTTATCCACTTCAATAATTGCACAATTTCCCCAATATCAGCTATCACAGTTTATTTTCGACTTAAATCTTCTCATGATAGGTTTGTTCTCCTATATGATCTGGAGGTATGCCCTGGACCACGATCTAATCCGGGAGAATGCCAAACCATACGACCCTTACATTAGAAGGATCACCCTGTTCATGCCGGCGATAGTTTTCCTATCCATATGCATCTCTTTTTTCAACCTAAAATTGAGCTTATTGATTCTGTTCATGATCCCGGTGCTTTTTGTAGTGGCCATTAAGGTGTGGACCTGGAGGGATCTTAAAAAATTGATCCTGCGCACCAAAGACTAAAAAACTTATTCCCCCCAAAAAATAAGAAATATCCTTGTAAATAAATTCTGGAGATAAAAAGATGAAAACACTCATTGCCTGTTACTCCTACTCTGGGAACACCCTAACTGTTGCTCAGAAACTCCAGGAGTTAATAAATGCTGATCTTACACGTATAGAACCTGAAAAAGACAGATGGTATGTTATTAAGGCCATCCATGCCTATTTAGAGAAAAAATGGTCCATAAAACCATGCATAACTGATATCAGTGAATACGACTGTTTAATTGTCTGCAGCCCAGTCTGGGCCGGACGCGCCACCCCCGGTGTTAACCAGTATCTGGAAGAGGTGGAGAATGTTTCCGGTAAGAAATGTGCTGCCCTGGTAACCATGGGTGGTGATGGTTCACAGGTAGCCACCATTAAAATCCGTGAAGCCCTGGAAGAACAGGGAATGGATTTTATCGGGAAACTAGTTATTGGAGGTAAAGACCAGGAAAGTGGAGAATGGGAAGGCAAAACCCAGGAATTTGCCCAGTATTTTGGGGAATAATTAGGTTCATGACCTGATTTTTCCTTTAAACCCCTTATTTTATATTACCCGTATTTTTAAAGGTTATGGAAGTAATGAAAAATTCTGCCAAAATCAATTCCCGAGATAGTTTCGCGGGCGTACTCATTATATATGTTATTTGAAGCTTCCTTTAATTCATCTGACTTTATACCATGGTTTATGGACATTTTAGCTTCTATAAATGCCGCCAGCCGATCAACAGCCTTCAGAAGTTCCCCATCCAATGGTGAGAATTCATCTTCATTGTAATCTCGGTTGATATTTTTGAAACTCAACCCCAAAATAACATGTTGATTATCCTGAATTTTGTTTTCAAATTCTGATTCTGAAAAATACTTCATATCCATGTGCCATGGCCGGGGTAGCAGGGGGAGAAGTTCTTCATTCATCTGAAACTCTTCATAATCCTTAATAATTTCTTTGAGACCTTCTACCGAATCTTTAACCGGAGATATAATATCTTTGGTCAGCACTTCCGGTAGATCGTGAAAGAGTCCAGCATAAAAATTATTGTAAAAACGTTTAGGGCAGGCCTGAACGTTCATTTCCATGGTGCAAAGGTAACTGGTAGCCGCCACAATAAACATGTGCCCCAAAACCGATGTTTCAGGTATACGTGGAATGTGGGCCCATCTTTTCTGGAAGCGAAGCTGGCCACACCGGTCAATGAAGCCAAAGGATTTTTTCCCCAGAAGGATCTTCTGCACCCCGATAAGGTCGTAGTGATCCTCGATCTGGTTTTCAATGTTCTCTTTGGTCTGTTCAATACCGTGAATGAACGGTGCGGTATGGTAGATGATCTTGAACTCCCACTGTGTAGCTAAATAGTGGGCGGCACGTAAAATTCGTCTTTCCAGTGTGTTAGAACTTTGCAAGTAGTAATTCTTAAACCTCTCCTGGAAACCATGATTCAACCCTTCCATATCATTTTTAAGCTCTTTAAACACGTGTTTATTCAATTCTTCACCTTTTTCTTTCATCATACGATGGAAAACAGGGGGTTTGATATCAGTTAAGACTGTGCGATGAAGAAACTCAAAAATTCCCCCTTCAATCAGGGCCAGCCAGTCTACACTATGAGGACCCATGCGGTCCTCTTCGAACCGGGCGATGACATAGGCAATTACCATTTTATGGGCCTGTTTATCCAGTTCCGTAAATTCCACCGGACGTATATGGTCGTTCCAGCGCTGCATACTGGCTGCCTTGGAGAAGCGTTCTACGATATTTTCGATCATCTAGACACCTTGGAAATTGAGATAAGTATGATAGTTATATCGAATTCATATTAAATATATAATTTTCATAAAATCAGAAAAAGAAAAATGAAGCATGTAGAAATGTTTCAAAAAAAGAACAATGGGTTTCTAATTCCTACTAGGCATAGCAAGTCCACCTAAGACCATTAGTATGGCCAACATTACCCCCAATAAGGGCATTCCTGTTTTTTGCATGCCAACCGTGTTGGATGCTGCACTGAACTCACTGCTGCCAGCTGCACTTACAATTGGTGCTTGAAGGACTGTGATGCTGGCGCTTAAGGGGTCTTGACTATCCAGACTACCGGCAGCTGCCCCTGTTCCGGGACCTAAGGTCGCTCTGAAGAATGCAGTTGCAATTCCGTTGATGGTGTAGACTGTATTGAATAAGCTGCCCACTTCTCCGCCTGTACTGGTTATATAAACTCCCACATTATCGGGGAAATGTCCTAAGGATGGATCATGGTAGGACGCTGCAGGGTTATTCGGGTCGTAAGTAGAGTCATGGGTAAAGTCTGCGTAAACATGGGAAATACCGCCAGTGTAGATAGTGGTTGGGGAAGCAGATACAATCATTATCAGCCAGGGATTATAATAAGTATATGCTGCATCAGGGAGCTGAGATAGAGTAGGACCATTATTTGAACCATACCAGTTGTACAATGCATCAATGGTGCACTCCCCTTGAAGTCTGAAGGCCGTGGCGGCGATGATCTGGTTGAAATGTGCAAGGTTACCGTTGTAATCTAAAATTACTCCAATTGTGTTTCCAGTACCGGTGGTTGTGGGTTTAATACTGTTTCCAATAATCTGGTTGTTCATACCAGAATATAGGGCAACTGCAATTGCATTCCCTGGGCCTGATGCCTGTGGTGCAATGGTGTTGTAGAAGATTTGGTTGTTGGATGAGGCCTGGGGAGATGATCCGTAATTATCGATTCCATAAGAGTATCCCCCGGAGTTAGGTCCCGATGTAATTGTATTTCCTGAAATGATGTTATTATCCGAAGCAGCGATATCTATCCCTGTAGCAAATCCGATTATTTTATTATCGAGAATATGACAGTTATTGGCGGAGTTTAAAGAAATTCCAGCGTCGGGCATTGCTGCATCGGTTTTGGTGATGGTGAATCCCTGAATAGTTGTTCCGCTCCCACCACTATGTACATTAAAGACACTGCCTGCGGAATTTACCTTTTGAACCGTCACTTCCCCGTTGGCTACTAGGTTAAGGGTGTGGTCTACATTTACGGTTTCAATGTAGGGATTGCCATTGTTAGGGTTTACCGTGATGGTATCACCAGTGGTAGAGGCAGCCACTGCACTGGTTATAGTGGTGTAGGTTTGGTCAGGGCCCACCGTGTAATCAGCGGCGGATACTGCCCCACATAAAATAATCGCAGTTATGAAAGTGAGAATTGTAATTGTTGCCTGTTTTTTCACATTTTCACCTCCTTTAATTTTCAAGCATGCAATTGCATGCATTATAACGGTAGTATTAATATGTATATAAATTTTACTAAATCAAGTTTTTAAAAAAGATAATGAAAGCACCAGTAATCTTATAAAAAACCGTTGATATCAGTAATAATCCTTAAAAACCAATATTATTAAAATACCTTAGAAAAAAATACCTTAGAAAAATTTAACTGTGTTATCAATGAAGGTTTCGATTGCTTTATCACGGTCAGGGAAAGCACCACCGTAATCAAGAACCAGGAGATAAATGAAAGATAATATGCTAAATACGAATATTTTATAGTCTATATCTTTATGGGGAATGTTTTTCTCCACATATGCGCTGAGATGGTTTACAAACTCTGCCAAAAAATTTGAAGGAATTCGTTCGTTCTCATTTAGAGTTATTTTAATAAATTCACTATTATTTTGGCCTAAAATCATCAGATTAGTAATTAGGGTTTCCAAAAAATCTTTTTGACTTTTAAATTCATTTTCTGAAAGTACTAATCCAAAACCTTCGATCATTTTTTGGTAATTATGTTGCATAACCGAACTGAAAAGATTTTGTTTGGTTTCAAATTTCCTGAACAGTGTACTGTCGTTAACATCGGCTTTTGCAGCTATAGCTCGAGTGGTAGCGCCCCTGTACCCTTTTTCTGCAAAAATTTTAAGTGCCGCGTCTAAAATCTTCTGTTCAGTTTTATCCGTCATGCTACTAACTTTTCTTATGAAACTTTAAAATATGTTTGCCGGTTATTCCCGGAGTTGTAATTCGGGGAATATAGTTATTTACCGGGAAGAACAGTTATTGAATACCGATGGAAAGTAAAAATTACAGCCCTGTTAAGATACTGGAATTTATTATGGCTTTATAAAAACGAAATAAGTTCAGAAAGCATAAGTAATTGATTAATTAAAAAATAGAAAGATAAGCAGTCCAAATGGACCGCTTTAAACACGTTTATTCTGGTTTGGAAACTAACACGGTCTTGGACATGGTCTGTCCCTGAGCACCGTGTGGTTTACGCAGTACAGTGTCGT
>NZ_JARVXG010000008.1 GCF_029848115.1 Methanobacterium formicicum
CATGCCACCAGCCCCATGGACCTGCGTTCGGCCATGAACCGGTTCCTGTCCGAAGTGGGAATTACCTTCCGCCGGGACAAGGAAACCAGACGTCCACGGGTGAACAAACAGGACAGTTACCTGGACCGGGAACAAAAAGAAGCAGGGGAATATTACTACCTGAAAAGTTAGATACCTCCCCTCTTTGATAAATCCCCTATTTTCTTTATATATTTCCTATTTTTACCATTTTTTTATCCCTAACTAAATTAAATGTCTTGATTTAGATCTGTGCTTAATATAGGGTATTCAAATATAGGATTCAAATATAGGGGATTTAAACCACAACTTTTCATTTATTTAAGCCTTAAATAGAATTTTTTTAACCAGAAAAAGAATTTGTAAAGTTTATTTTAAGTTTAATCCACCTTTCTACCATTTTTAGCATCAATATAAATGTTGTTCAGAAATTTATGTTCTCGGGTATAGACTGGTACCTGCCAGGCATGGATCTTCTTGTAGGTGGTCCGGACTGGTTTTCCCAGGATAGTACCAGGCCCAGCATATTTTTTTGCCAGTTCACGGGCCTCATCAGCAGATATACCTGAGGTTAGGGGTTTGTTGTCTTCACCAGGGTTAGCAGAGGAGTCATGGGAATCTCCACGGGTGTTTACAGACGAGTTGTAAGTAGAATTAACATTAGCTGTGGCATTGGTATTGTTGGTAAGGTTAGTGGCGTTGTCACCGGATAAAGAGGGCTGTATGATGAATCCAGATGCTGTGACCATCAAACACGCCACTAAAACTATGAAAATAACCATTTTACTTCTATTCACATTAAACACCCTGTTTTTAACCGTGAATCTAATTTGATTGCAATAATCCCATTATAAAGTTTACCAATGTCTTAATTAAATTATGGTTGAAATCATGGTTAAAATCCAGAAGTTTTATTTAAACCAAGTTTATTAAAATCAGGGCAATTCATGCCAAAAATAGATAAAAAAGATTTATGAGGGGTTTTCAGGAAAAAAGGGATAAACCCTATTAAATTCTTCCTTTATTATTTAGAACCCTTCAAAGCTCCCATACCTTCCAGGAAACATTTAGCAAAGTACTCTACCTGGGTGGTGGGTATGGAGAAGCTCACCCGGAGGTAGCGGTGTCCAAATTTTTTACTGGTGTAGGATCCTTCCCTGGCAAATATCTTACGTTCTATGAGGTAGTCTGCCATTTCCCGGGGTGTTACTCCGGTGTCTATCATGTCAATGGCCATCATGTTCCCATCGGAGGGGTAGACTGCTATGTGGGCTCCGTCCACCTGGTCCACTGCCTGTTTGATTATATCCTGGTTCTGGCGGGTGGTGTTTTTAACCCGGTCAATCCATTTTGGTTTGGATTCTATGGCAGCCATGGCTCCGTTCTGAGCTATCAGGTTGGTTCCCAGGTCGTTGACCACAATGGTGCGTATGGAGTTGATGATCTCCGGTACCCCAATCACCGCACCGATTCTCATACCAGCCATTCCGTAGATCTTGGAGAAACTGTACACCGTGACGGTGTGGTCCGGGCAGACCTCGGCCATGAGCTGGTGATCATGGGCAAAATCACGGTAAGTGATGTCATGTAACAGGTAGATGTCATGATCCTCGGCAATATCCTTGAACTCCTTTCGTTCCTCTCTGGTGTAGGATGATCCCAGGGGGTTCAGGGGATCAACCAGGGATACCAGTTTGGTATTTTTATCCAGGTTCTCCCTTACGAGTTCTGGAGTTAACTTGTAACCGCATTCTTCATTGTAGATGGGTACAGATTTAACATGGTCCCCGAAACGACTGGCGAAGTTGTCAATGATAAGGTATCCCGGGTCACAGGTGATGGTGTTGTTTTCCGGCTCCAGGATGTCATTAGCACAGAGGTAGAGTGATTCTGTTGCCCCGGCAGTTATCAGGATGTCGTATTCACTGCCCAGTCCCAGGTCCTCCATGACCAGTTCTTTGAGGCGGGGAAAACCTTCTGGTGGAGGATATTTACAGTAATCGTTATCCTGTACACTGGCAATCATGGCTTCCATAACCCCATCCTTGTCATGGAGGTGGTTGGTGTTTTGACCCATCCAGATCATGTCCGGGTCATTGTAAACATAGTTAAAGAATTCGTTAGCTGTTTTAAAGCCCTTTGGCAATACTTTTGCGGCTTTAGCGTACTTTTTGGGTGAAATCATATCTCTCACAACACACATTCTCAAAATGTATCTTTTAGATTTAAAAATAGAGATTTAGAAATACCTTGGATTGTAGGAATCATCCCCAGAGGGTAGTTTTCTAAATTCCATGTGAATGTAAACCTGTATTATTCTCTCTTTGTGAATCTATATATCATTTTCAACTCACTTAATTTAAAATTATCTATACCCCTTACCGGAGACCACTATCCACAATGCGGAACCTGGTGCGCAGCCCTTCTGGTCGACTGCGGTGCCTTTTCAGGATGGCATACCTTTCCCCACTGACATCTCCCCTCTCCAGTTCCACCATGATCTTGCTTCGGTACTTTAAAATAGTTCCCCCCACGGGTTCCACCATTCCCTCCCCTTCAAAACTGGCGTAGACCTGGTTGGTGATCACCACGGCAATGTCGTGTTTACGGGCCAGTCTGGTTAAAAGACCCATTTGTCTTCCGAGTTCCAGGTTGATCTGGGACATTTCCCCGTCCCTAACCCGGTAAAGAGCCACGGCCGAGTCCAGGATGACCAGTTCCACTTTTTCTCCTGATTCCACCATTTTCTCAATTCTGCGCAGGACATTATCCTGCTCAGTAAAGGTTGAGGGCTCGAATACAATGATGTTAGGAGCCAGTTCAGCAAATTCAGTTCCTGAAATCTGTTTAACTCTTTCTATGGACAGACCACCTTCGGTGTCCACAAAAATACCGTTTTTACCGTTTTTAGCATTTTGGACCAGGAGGTTCAGGGCTATGTTGGTCTTTCCGGACCCTGGAGGTCCGTAGAATTGAGTCACACAACCTTTCTCTACTCCACCCCCAATGAGAGAGTCAATGGGTGATGAAGTGGATATTTTACCCTTTTCTTTCATGTTGGATAGAATTTCTGACATTACAACTCCTGCTACTTTTATTTAAATGGGTTATCTGTATAATTTTATTTTATAGGATTATTTTCCTTACTAGTATTTGGATTTAATCCCTATAATTTTTGCATACCCCGCCGGGGAGTTTGCACAAAATTTAATTAATAACTTATATGGTTTAAATATTATTATGGAATAGGGATAATTACTGAGGAATAAAAGAATATCCTTAAAAATTCAAGGATTAAAAATTCAAGAATTTAACCTTCCAGTACTTGGAGAAGTTTTTCCATCCCCGCACCTTCCCTCCTGATTTTGGGAGGGTTCACGGTAAGATCCAACACTGTGGAGGAGATTCCACCACTGCAGGGACCGGAATCAATTATGATATCGGGCTGATCCCCCAGTTCCCTTTGTACTTCCGTAGCAGATTTAGGAGAGGGATGACCAGAGAGGTTGGCACTGGTGGTGGTGATGGGAAATTCACGGGAAAGTTCTTGACATATAGCATTATCTGGTATTCTAACACCTATTTTATCCATTCCTGCTGTGATGAGGGAGGGAACTATTTCTTTCTTATTTAAAATAAGGGTGTAAGGTCCCGGGAGGATTTTCTGGATTATCTCCTCCTTATACTGATCCAGGTAGGTTATATTTTTGATGTCCTCTATGGTAGAGAGGCAGATTGAAACTGGCTTGTTTAAAGATCTTCCCTTCATATTGTAAACCTTTAAAACCGCTTCTTCACGGAATATACTGGCACCTAACCCGTATACTGTGTCGGTAGGGTAGACCACAGTTCCCCCACCACCTAGAGTATCCCTGATCAGGGCCATTTTCTCCTTTTCCGGATTTTCAGGATCAACTTTAATGAGTTTCATCTTTCATACCTTAAACTCCAAAGTATATATTCTTATAAAACCCATATTCGAAGTATGCTTAATAAACTTCGGCCCCAATTCCAAAGATTGATCAACCCCCTGGCAGGAAGAATCAGTTTGCACCCTAACATTCTAACGGTAATAGGGTTGTTAGTCAGTCTTTTTGCAGCCTACGCATTTGCACGTGGAAACCTCCTGGCAGGAGGTCTTTTAATACTCTTAAGCGGTTTTTTTGACGTGATTGACGGTGCTGTGGCCCGAAACAATAACACCAAAAGCAAGTTCGGGGGTTTCCTGGATTCTACCTGCGATCGCTTTGCTGACGCATTCATAATCATCGGTATCATCTACGGTGGATTCGTGAACTGGTTCTGGGGAATTTTAGCATTACTCGCCGCATTAAGTGTGAGTTATATCCGGGCTCGGGCCGAAGTAGAAGGAATTAAATGTGATGTGGGGATAGCAGAACGGGCCGAGCGCCTGTTTATAATTCTAGGCGGTGCCTTCATAGGTTACTTCACCAACCCCCAGTTGGTCATGACCCTGGCCATTCTCCTCATTGTGGTACTGGGATACATAACTGTCCTGCAACGTATCTATCACTCCTGGAAGGAACTTAAAAATCTTTAAAGAAAGCGAATACTTGAATTACCCATTAAATCTATATTAAAAGAAAATTTAAACATAATCAAGTGCTTTAGTGATAATATGGATGCAATAGAACGGATTGAGAAAGATTTAGAGCTTTTTGCAAAAAATATAAAAGAAGTGGAATCCATAAAAATCCATGACCGAGAAAAAAAAATCGTGGAAATGGCCCAGAACTACCGGGATGACACTGAGTACTACCTTAAGCAAAAGGATCATTTAACCTCTTTCGGTTGCATAACCTACGCACACGGACTTTTAGACGCAGTAAGGCTTCAGCACGACCTTATTATTGATGAATAATTAATTATAAGTTTGAGTAGTTTAAAGGGGAAAATACGAATTGAATACTAAAAAGAAGGTATTTAAATGAGGAAGATCTTTGGCAAAGAGTCAGAGGTGGAAAAACATTCCCGTGAGCATGTTGAATTAGTTTTTGAATGTGTTAAAAAGCTAAAAGAAATAATGCCACCCTTTTACATGGGAGAATTTGATATTTTAGATGCCAAAGTCATAGAAATGTCCATACTGGAAACTAAAGCCGACGAAGTTCGCCGGGTCATGGAGATTGAATTTTTCAAGGGAGCTTTCCTCCCCTTTGATCGTGAAGATCGGATAATACTGGCCGAACTGGTGGATAACGTTGCGGATATGACCCAGGAAGCAGCCTACGGAATAAGTCTAAGCAGGATCACCTTCCCCCCTCATTATAAGGATGATTTTGAGGAACTGGTAGATGAAGTTATAGATTCCATTGCTGTTTTAAAGGAATGCATTGAACTTCTGGATGTGGATCTTGGACAAGCCCTTAAAAAAGCCCATGAAGTTGAAGAAAGGGAAATTAAGGTGGATATGATAGAAAGACGCATCCTCAAAAAACTTTACCAGTCCTACCGTGATGAAGAATTTGGAATTCTGAGGTTACTCGAACTAAAAAACATGGTAACCCGTTTAGGAAACATCGTTGACCAGGCCGAAGATGCCTCTGACCGGGTGCCCATCATTGCCGCCAAAAGAAAAGGTTAATTGTGTTTATTCCCTAAATTTTTCTAAATCATCTCATCAAATGTATTATAACCACTTCCTTATCTAAATTATGGCATATAACGCCATTTATTAATTAAATAAACCCTAATTATTAAGAAAATTTCTCGAAATATGGAAGGGAATACATGAATTTTCAGGATCCTATTTTAACCGAAGCTAAAAAAGACTTCCAGTACCTTTTAGAGCGTGGTTTTCCCCGTACTGGGGCTCTGGAATATGTGGGTAACCATTACTTACTGGGAGATCTGGAGAGGAATTATCTGATTCGTACAGTGTTTCCTCGCGCAAAAATTGAAAGTCGTAGGAATAAATTAATTTTATTATCCGATATAAAGGGTAAAGATGTCCTCCTGGATGGTTACAATGTTCTTATCACTGTGGAAGCCCTTATACAGGGAGAAAAAGAAGTGGTAGTAAAATGTGAGGATGGAGTTATCCGGGATGTGAAGGCGGTCTTCGGGAAGTATAAAAAGAATGAAAATACAGCACCTGCCTTGAATTCTATCATTTCCCTGCTGAAGATCTTCAAACCTAAAGGTGTGTTCTTTTTCTTTGACAGTCCGGTGAGTTTAAGTGGGGAGCTGGCCAGGGCCACCCGGGAAATTTTAAACACACAAAAAGTGTCCGGTGATGCCCAGACCTCAGAAAATGTGGATTCTCAACTGATTAGTTTATCCCATGAAGTGGACGGTGTTGTGGCCACCAGCGATGGTATCGTAATGGACAAAGTGGATAAAGTGCTGGATGTTCCGAGTTATGTGTCTCGTTTAAATAGAGGTAAACCTGCAGTAAAATAAGTAATTTACTAAACGCGTAACAAAATAAAATTATTTATTAAGGTTAAGTAATTACTAAACCTGAAACAATCTCTTTTTCACCTTTTTTTAAAAATACAGTTAAATCTAGAAAAATAGTCAGGATAAAAAAATAAGGAAATTAAGGATATTTATTCAATATCCTCAAATCGGTTACCGAGTTTTTCCATTACACCAGGCAGTGTGGTGTATTCCATTTCATCAGCGGGTAACCTGTGTGGTTCGAATGGTCCGTGTCTCCTCATGTAATCGGCAATTTCGGAGGCCTGTGCCCGGGAACGGTCAAAAGCAGGGTCATCGAACATGTCAGCTGGGCCCACTAATTTACCATCGGCGATCTGGAATCCCAGGGCCATTACACGTGGTGGTCCGTCGAACCTGACTGGATAAGCGTTTTTCTGCCCTACGGGCATTAATGGTCCGTTGTGTGAACCTCTCATCCATCCTCCCACCAGGTGGGGGAAGGCGAATGGTTCTACAACTTCTCCTGCAGCTGGGAATCCAGATTGTGCCCGGACAATAGCCACGGGGTCGTCTTTTCCAACATATGAACCAGCCATGAGGTTTAATCTTTCGGTACTTATGGCTGCGGCGATTTCATTATCGTCCCTGCGGCGGATACGTTTTATGACGTATCGGTTGATGGTTCCCAGTAAAGCCAGTAAGTCGTACATTTCATCGGGACAAGAGAGTTTGACTTTTTTGTGTTCCATTACATCGAACACTTCAAATTCAAATCCATTGTGCAGTGATGGGTCGATTACCAAACCGGCAGTGGTGAATGGGTCTGCAAACATTTTAAACAGGGGCAGGTTAAATGCTCCGGGTTCGGTTTTGTCACAGCAGAACACCACTACGGGGTCGCTGGGCCTTTCTTTGAATTCCATTTCTGCACATCCGGGACCCATTCCTTTGATGTTTCCGGAGAAAGTATCGGATAGAAGGTCCTGACCGGCACCGTAGAGTTTCAGTTCTTTGGCAACGGCGGTTGCTTCGGTGAATGCCGTCCAGGCCATTTCGTGGATTTCTTCGTTTTCTTCACCCTGGGTGTGGGTCATGATGAGTTCTGTGTCGTCACCACAGTTGGTCACATAATAATCAATAAGAAGCTCTTCTTCTTTGGCTTTTCCTAAAATCTCTTCACATTTTTTTAATAATGCGGGATGTGCCAATCCGTGTCCTGCTATACTACCAACGTCTGCTTTTATTACACTAATGGTGGTTTTCATATTCTATGCACCTCCAAAAAAATCATGAACATCTAATGCGCATTTATTAGCTGTAAAGGGCTGTTCATGTTAATAATTATAATACCAGTCCTCACAAGGAAAACTAGACTTAGAAACAGATATGAGCTGTTCTAATAAAACCC
Organism: Methanobacterium formicicum; assembly: GCF_029848115.1. Classification (NCBI taxonomy): domain Archaea; kingdom Methanobacteriati; phylum Methanobacteriota; class Methanobacteria; order Methanobacteriales; family Methanobacteriaceae; genus Methanobacterium; species Methanobacterium formicicum. The sequence goes on from NZ_JARVXG010000008.1 coordinate 7,832, forward strand.
TTTCTTATTGACAAATTATGAGGGGATGGGCATATAAAATTTACTATGCCCAGTTTAACCCTAACCTAGAATTAGTTTGGTGTTAACTTTTTTTGAAGTATTTTTTAACTGCCTGAGCCATCTCCATGGTGGTGGAAGTTCCTCCCAGGTCTGGTGTGAGAACAATTCCCTCTTCCAGTACTTTTATAAGGGCCTGTTCAAGTTTAAATGCTTCCTGGTGTTCTCCCAGGAACTGAAGCATGAGGCAGGCCGACAGGATCATGGCCGCGGGGTTGGCCACACCTTTACCAGCTATATCTGGAGCAGAACCATGAACCGGTTCGAACAGCCCATTGTCATCCCCAATATTCGCGGAAGGTGCCATTCCCAGACCTCCCACCAGTCCGGCTCCTTCATCAGATAGTATGTCCCCGAAAAGATTGGTGGTTACCACCACCTGGAACCGGTGGGGATCAGTGACCAGGAACATGGCCGCGGCATCCACATAGAGTTCATCAGTGGCAATATCACGGTATCCATCTTTTTCTTTGTATTCTTCTGCCACTTTCCAGAAGGAGTTTCTGAATACTCCATCACTTTTTCTTAACACGTTGGCCTTGTGCACCGCAGTGACCCTGGTTTTACCTCTATTTTTCGCTTCTTCAAAGGCCACTCTGGAGATACGCTGAGAAGCCTTCCGGGTGATAACTCGCAGGGCAGTGGCTCCTTCACTGGTGACTTCCTCAATTCCGGAGTAAAGACCTTCACTGTTCTCACGGATTATAAGGATATCCACATCACCGTACAGGGATTTCACACCTGGATAGGATTTGATGGGCCTTAAATTGGCATAGAGACCCAATTCTTTTCTGAGGGTCAATATTGAACTAGGAGTCTTTTGTTCGGGAACAGAGGTGATTGCTCCGAAAAGAGTGGCATCGGCATTTCTAGCTATTTCTAATGTTTCATGGGGTAAAGTATTCCCAGTTTCTTGATAACAGGCATATCCTGCCCGGGCTTCATGAAACTCAAACTCTAAATCAGAAGCTTTGAGAATATCCAGGGTAGCTTCCATAACCTCTGGTCCTATACCATCTCCGGGTATTACGGTTATTGTGTACATATCAATCCTCATGTTTTTTTTATTAAGTTATCCCCTTAACTCTTTTGAAGTTTAATTAATTATTTTTAACTGACATGACATAGTTAACCTCATTATCAAGTGCCACTCCTGGGAATAACCCCCGAACTAATTACCATTAAACAAAATAGGGAAGTTTTCTGGTGTGGCGAGTTATATATTTTCCCCAATAGGAGGCGGTGAGGGTAAACTATATGATGGAGTAAGGATATAATATATTTTCCTTAGGTTAACGCTTTAACCAAACCTAAGTAAAGTGTATTATATTTTAGAATTTATTACAACTTTTCAGGGGGATTTTTGGTTATGGAAGTTGAAAAAAACGTAGCAAGACTTATAGAAAATTTGAAAGATAACGATGAACTGGTACAAGTCCAAACTACTGAAATGCTGGTGGAAATTGGAGAACCAGCAGTGGATCAGCTTATAGACGCCCTGGAAGATGGAGATAAAAACATCCGACAGGGAGCGGCTAAAGTACTGGGACTTATTGGTGACAAAAAGGCTATAAATCCCCTTATAACCACTATGAAGGATGATAATAAGTGGGTGCGAAGGGCATCTTCAGGAGCCCTGAGTAATATGGGAGAATCTGCCGTGGACCCCTTAATCCAGACACTGGAAGATGACGACTGGAGGGTGAGAGGTGGAGCTGCCTGGGCCCTGGGTAACATAAAATCCCCTAAAGCATTAAACCCTCTAATTAAAGTCATGGACGATAGTAGTGGATTTGTAAGGGCCGGTGCAGTGATGGCCCTTGGAAACATTGGCGGGGAAAAGGCAGAAGAAGCCCTGGAAAAAGCCCGTAAAGATAAAAGCGGATATGTCCGCAGGGTAGCCCAGGACTTCCTGAATAAAGATTAATTCCCTTTTTTTTAATTTTTAAATTAGTAACTAAGAGATTAATTATAAATAATGAGATATACCAAGTAGTTTACCAGGATCAATGAATGGGGTGTGGAATGAAGGTTAGTGTAATTGGTGCATCGGGTAGAGTGGGTAAAGCCGCCGCTTTTAGTTTGGCTGAGGAAAGTGTGGTTAGTGAAGTGGTCCTATTAGCACGGGAAAAAAGTCTGGGCCGGATCCAGGGAGAAGCCCTGGATATGAACGATGCCATGGCTGCCAAGGATATCCGTGTGGCCATAACTCCCAGCTCTAATTTTGAAGATCTGGCCGGTTCTAAAATCGTGGTGATAACTGCCGGAGCCCCACGAACTTCAGATATGACCCGCATGGAAGTGGCCAAACCAAATGCTAAGATCATAGCCGAATATTCACGTTTAATTGCCAAATATGCTCCTGAATCCATAATACTAGTCATTACCAACCCGGTAGACGTTATGACTTACGTGGCCTACAAAGCTTCCGGGTTCCCCCGAAGCAGGGTCATAGGATTGGGAAACCACTTAGATTCCCTGCGATTGAAGAACCTCATCTCCAAACACTTCAACATCCATGTCAGTGAGATACACACCAGGATCATAGGGGAACACGGCGACCACATGGTGCTACTTCTAAGTTCCACTTCCATTGGGGGGATACTGGTTAAGGACTTCCCCCAGTACCAGTCATTCAATGTGGAAACCATTGTGGACAAGGTTAAAAACGCCGGTAGCTACGTAATTAACAAGAA
>NZ_JARVXG010000009.1 GCF_029848115.1 Methanobacterium formicicum
AGAAAAATCTAAGACCCTAAAAATATTATTAAATCTTATATTTATTCATATTAGTGGCCATCACCATAACCCTGAAAGGAGATAAAATGCACGAAGTAATAACTGTACTGTTCGATGGATTTGAAACTCTGGATGTTTTCGGACCAGTCGAAATCCTGGGAAGACTAGAAAATGAGTTTAAACTCCATTTTCATTCTATTGATGGAGGTATTGTTAAAAGCAGCCAGAGAGTGCCAGTTCTGACAGAATCCTTATCATCTTTAGATTTTACGGATTATATTCTAATGATTCCCGGTGGAATGGGAACCAGAAAATTAGTAAAAGATGAAGTTTTTCTGGATCATCTTAAACAGCTGGCCCTTAATGCCAAATACATCCTAACCATTTGCACCGGCTCCATACTCCTGGCCAGAACTGATCTGTTAAATGGCAAGAAAGCAACCACTAATAAAAGGGTATTTGTGTGGACCAATAATTTTCCAGAGGTTAACTGGGTTCGGGAAGCTCGCTGGGTTCAGGATGGAAATATATATACCAGTTCTGGAGTCAGTGCCGGTATGGATATGGCACTGGGATTTGTTGCTGACCAGTTGGGTTATAATGTGGCTAAAAAGCAGAGCATTGAAATTGAGTATGAGTGGAAGGAAGATTCCACTTGGGATCCTTTTTCTAAAATTTACTCCAGTGTTAAATAATTGAATTAAAGAGCAGTCTGACCTTCCGTGATATTACTGTATATGCTGGACGTATTCAAAAATAGAACCATCCGGATGTTGAACTGTCATGTTAACTCCGGTGGGGACTTTTTGAGGGCCTCGAATAATTCTTGATCCGTTTTCTTCCAGGAAAGAATGGTAGTCCTCCACAGAATCCACCAGAAATGTGGCTTGTGTCCTCTTAAAAGGTTTTAAGGCCTGTTCCAAACCGGCAATGATCAGGATATCGTCAATCTGTGCTAGTTCCAACCCCACTTCCGGCATGGGAATCCTCATTTCCACCTTCATTCCCAGGAGTTTCTCATAAAAATCCAGGTGTTCCTCTAAATCTTCTACATAAACCCGGGAAAGTGTTTTCAGTACTTTCATACCCATTCACCATATTTTTTTACTACTATTGTGATCCTCTCCCTTAAAAACTGATCTCTCTATTCTGATCTTGAGATTCTAAAAAAATAAAGAATTATTAAAAAATGATTTAATAATTTCTTTTAAGGCGTCTTACGTAGATAGTAGCCCATATGTAGGCCACAACACACCCTAATCCGCCACCGACTACTATTCCCCACCAGACACCAGGGGATCCGAATCCCAGGGTGAAGGCGAATAGGTAAGAGAAGAATGCCACAAATACCACTTCCCTTAATACCGTGAGTATCAGGGAGGTGAATCCTTTGCCCATTCCCTGGAAGATGGAACTGGCAGTGATTCCCAGGGGAACAGTGAGGTAAAAGAGGAACATCACTTGCAGGAAGGCAGCTATGGATGGTGCCATGAAAGCGCTTTCCGGAGAGTAGGTGAATATGGTGGCTATATTTCCGGCAAATACGTAGGATAATAAGCCAGTTACCACTGCTATTCCCACTCCTAACTTGGCAGAATAGCTCAAAGCCGTGGAAAGGTTTTTATAATTCCGGGCACCGTATGCCGCTCCGCCAACAGTGATGGCCGCCGTTCCGATTCCGATCGGTGGTATCATGGCCATCATTACCACTCTCCAGCCCGCAGTGTAGACTGCCACGGCTTCTGCTCCCCCAGTTACAACCAGCATAAGGTTTAAGATCACTCCTAGGATAGACATGACCAGAGATTCAATGCTGGCAGGTAAAGCAACCATAAGAATGTTTTTAATCACATTCCAACTTGCTTTGAAGTCTTCTCTGGAGAAAGACACGTAGGTGTCTCTTTTTAACAGTAACCAGTAGAACAGGACCACACAGGAGAGGCTACTGGATAAAATGGTGGCCCACGCCGCTCCACTCACCCCCCATCCAAAGTAGTAGATGAATATAGGGTCCAGGATGATGTTCAGGACTGTGGTGGCAGCTATAGCGTACATGGGCCGATTCACATCCCCCTCTGCCCGGAGAATACCCGAGGCCACGTTGGAGAATATGAAGAAAATAAGACCCGCAAACACTATCTGACCGTATTCCATAGCTAGATCTATGGTGACACCGGCACCCATCAAGAGTAGGATTTCTTTTAAAAATAACAGCAATATAACTGTTATTACAGCTGATACTACAATTGTTAGTATTAATGAATGCATGGCCGCGTTATCTGCACCTTCTTTATTCTTAGCTCCTATACATCGAGCGATTAATGATGTTGCACCCGCCCCCAAACCGTTACCTAAACCTATCACTATCATGAATAGAGGGTTGATGAAACCTAATGCTGCTAGAGCATTTGGTCCCAGGCCGGCCACCCATATGCTGTCTGCCAGGTTGTAAGCCATTATCAAAAACATGGAAATGATCATGGGGATGGCCAGTACCCTGATTGCCTTTTTAGGTTCTCCAGTAACCATGGAGATACGCTGGTCCACACCTTTTGAATTTTCAATTTCAGAATTCATCTTTTTCTCCACAAAAATCTAAAAACATTCGACTATGAGGTTTTTTTTCATTAAAACCCTAATACTCATTTAAACTGGATAACTCTGATTAAGGGGTAGCTGTTTTTAGATAAACAGAGTTACCATGAACTGGGCAAGACAAGAATGGTAAAATTAGATTCAACGTTATTACATTGTTGATGGGTATATATATCTTTGTGGTTCCTGGATAAAATAAGGGTAAAACTGTATTTTTCTGGAATTATTCCATGAATTTGTTTAATTATTGTTTAATTGGACCATTTTTTTAAATATCTTCAATAGGATATCCATTATTTTCCGGTAACTTCAAATTACGACCTAGTTCTGAAAATAGAAATATTTTATTTGGACGTTTAATCGGAATTTAGGGTGATTTCCGGCCAAATTCGGGTGTGATCTGGGTGTCAATTTGGAAAAATCATTTATCTGATCCAGGAGTTATTATGACTAACAAGTGAAAGGAGGTGGGATATAAGCAGTATCCATACCCGACCATGTAGACCCGGCATCTACCTGCCCTTAATTATACCACCCCAAAAAAAATTTGTTGATCAGCCTCGATCAGGCAGGAGATTTACTGGTCTACAGGACGGGAATATGTTTAATTATTTTTTATAATTCCTTCTAAAAAAATGTGAATCTGAAGTTATTCTTTAATTTACATGATACTACTATTATATTTGGAAAGTATTTATGCAGTATTCAAGGTAACATCATTGCGGAGATCAAAAAAATGTACGATGTTTTGGTGATAGGCGCTGGACCTGCTGGTTGTATGGCTGCTAAAAAAAGTGCTGATGCCGGTTATGATGTTTTATTAGTGGACAAGATGGATTTACCCCGGGAAAAGTCCTGTTCTGGTATTTTAATACAGAAATCAGTTCAGATGGTGGAAGCTGAGTTCGGCAAGATACCGGAAATGACTTTTTCACATCCTCAGATTAACCGGGGGATTATACTTACCAATGAAGATGGAAAGACCTTCCGATTTGAAAGTGAAGGTTACAATATCTGGAGAAACCTATTCGATCATTATTTAGCCCTTAAAGCTGAAGAAGCGGGCGTTGAACTTAGAACTGCCCGAGCAATCTCTTGCCGTGAGAAAGAAGATAGAGTGACTGTCAACTTTAAAGACTGGGAAGAGGAGGCCCAGGTGGTCATAGCCTGTGACGGGGCCAGAAGCACGATTAAAAAGAATAATATGGTTACCTCAAATAATACAAACCCCATAATCACTTATCAAACATTTTGCAGGGGTAATGTTGACCTAGAAGCTGATTTTTTCCATGCTTTTTTAAATCCCGAGCTTTCCCAGTACGATGCCTGGTTCAATGTCAAGGATGAATATATCATTATGGGAGTGGGTGTTCAGGACCCATCCCTTATGAAAACTTATCACTCCCGGTTCCTTTCTTTTCTAAAAACAAACCACAATGCCAGGATAGATTCTATTGTTAAGGAAGAAGTGGGTATTATACACCACATAACACCAGAATTTCAGGTAGATCTGGGAAAGGGTAGGGTGTTTTTTGCAGGGGATACCGCCAATCTCCTGAATCCCCTGGGTGAGGGAATATCCAGTGCACTGGCTAGTGGATATCTGGCAGCTCATGCAATTAAATCCAGTGATAATCCCAAGGATATGTTGAATACGTATAAAAAGAGTATGGAAAAAGATATAGCTTATATGATTAGGCAGTGGAAGTTTCTTGGTGGGATTTCTACTAGATTCAGGTGTTTTCTGGATTAATGTGTCATTTTTCTGGGCCCCAAGCAGACCTCTGGGTGAGGGCCGGGTTGAGGAAACTCAACAGATCTTCCCAGTACTTTTCCCGGGATATTCCACGGGCTTCCAGCACCATCTGAAAACTAAAATCAAGGTTTAATGCATTGGTGGCCATTATGTTTAAGTATATTGACATTTCAACTGGATCTAAATCTTTTCTAATGGTTCCATCGGCAATGCCTTCCAGTATGGCTTCAACCATGATACGCCACATTCCCGTGCTCAGATCCACGATCTCCTGGGCATCCTCATTATCACTCATCTGAAATCTTTCGGTCCCGGAGTAGCAATATATGCGGAAGTATTCCGGATACTCCCTTGAAAAATCAAACAATCCCTGTAACATGGCTTTTACCTTACCATAACCATCAGTGTCAATATTAAAACATCGCACGTATATCTCATGGAGAATTCGTACCCCCTGAAGATTTACTGCGAAGAATAAGGTTTCCTTATTTTTAAAATAATAATAGAGGAGTGCTTTGTTAACCTCTGCTTTTTGGGCTATCTCATCCATGGTAACTTTGTCATATCCCTTGGTAAAGAAAACCTTCTCTGCAGCATCTATTATTTCCTGTCGCCTTTTCTGCTTTTCTCGTTCTCTTCGGGAAATGTTAGACATGGTAAGTTCACCCATTGATCTCTACTATACTGTTGGATGTGAATCTTTTTAAATCTTGGTTAAAGATGGAGTGATTGTCCCTGCGGGATATTTAAAAATTGGGCCAACCAATCTATTATATTTTCCATTAAATAATTCCTGATTTTAAGAGTTTTTTGGATTTTATATCCAAAATCAAGCCGGAATATCCCGTTTTATTAGGTGGAGTGAAAGGGCAAAATATATATTGTATTAACTACAAGTTAAACATTAACTGATAGTTAAAATTTAAATTTGAGTTAAAAAATCTGGAGGTAAAATCATGGTGGAAAAAAAATCAGTAGAAGAATGGCCCCCGGTGGTGGGCGACTACACCACCGGCGATGTGGAAAGCGCAGTGGCCGTGGTAACCCTAGGCTCCCATATGGAAAATACGCCGGTAGATGCCGGGGCAAGTATTTCCGGGCCTTTACACACCGAAAACCTGGGAATTGAAAAGGTCATAGCCAACGTGGTTTCCAATCCAAACATCAGATTTTTAGTGGTGTGCGGTGCCGAAGTCCAGGGACATATCACCGGCCAGAGTATAAAGGCACTCTATGAAAATGGTGCCGACCCGGAAAAGAAAAGAATAAACGGCGCCACCGGAGCCATACCCTACGTGGAGAACCTGAATGAGGAAGCCATCCAGAGATTCCGGGACCAGGTAGAGGTAATTGACCTGGTAGATGTGGAAGACCCCCACCAGATCCAGGCCCAGATCAAAGAATGTCTGGCCCAGGATTCCGGTGCCTTTGAAGAGGAATCACTGGTAATAAAACTACCAAAAGAAGAGTTAAAAAGCACCCACTCTACTGAAAACACTTAAAACATAGGTTAAATTCCATCCTAACATTTATAGGGTCCATTCTATCCTGAGATTCGTGAATTTTATCCGTATTTGTTCACGAATCTCCAGGTACAATTGATCTATTGACAGAATATAGTTTTAGCAAAAACAGTACCAGCTTATTTTTTATTCATGAATTTCCTGTATAACAGTTCCGCTTCATCCAGAGCATGTTTTTCATCCCGATTAAGTGTTATGAAGGGATGATATTCCATCAAAACTCGGCTCTTTTTGAAGGTACGCCTCCAGGTGCCTACGATCTGACCATCTAAAGAGATGGTTGATCGGTAATGTCCCTGAAGGTATTTGCGCATTTTAAGGTCCAATGAAGCACTCCGATCACGGTAGGCAAAGAGATACTCATCATAGGTGGGTAAAAGATGGACCACGGGTAAGTTTGGCCCAGAATCTTCGCTAAGTGTTAACAAATTTTCTTCTTCAGAATACCAGTAAGTTTTCCCATTGATGGTTTCCTGCTTGAGTTCTAACTTAACTGCCTCTAATCCTGTTCGAGCATCAGCTGTCAGGAGTCCAGACCACCATATGAAGTCATGGAGAGTTGCCGGTCCACGGCTTTTGAAATAACGCCGGGTGAGCTCGGCCAGTGCTTCATCATCATCCATGTCAGATTCCGGGATCATATCCAGGGACATATAGAGGGGAACATTATTATCCACTCCACACTGACATATCAGCCCATCAAGGGAAGCTCTCTGCAGGATATAAGCTGCTCGTTGCCCTTCTGTGCCAATACCCTTTTTTCTGAGAATATCCAGTAATTCCTTCCGGTTAAGTTCAGTACCTCCTTCCAGTGATTCTTTTAACACCTGATTACTTTGTTTTAAAGTATCATCATCCAGTTCCAGTTCCCTGTATCGGCGTGTGTTCTTTTTAATAATACGGGGTGCCAGTAAATTGAGCATCCAGTGAATATCATCGGCAGAAACTATCTGGAGAGTCCCCCGCATGAGCCATGTCCGTAGAAGAGTTTTAGCAGCAAACTCATTCTCTACATAAGTATCGGTAATTCCTGGTAAACGAAGGCCCAACGCCCATTTAGCACCAGCATAGTCCTGACCCTGGATAGCTCCTAACCATGAAATTAACTCAAGGGGCTTCTTGAACTTGGTACTAATGAGTTGTTGATTATGAAGTCTGGTCATTGCAATGTTTGAGTTCAGGTTAGTCAATAGCAGAGCCCCCCTGATTTAATACCGCTTAAACATCCGCTTTGATTGCAGGATCAATACTTATATACTGCTTCATGGTCTTCAGGTAGTTTTCGCCACATTTTATCGGCTATGATGACCACAATTGCTGCAATATTAATTAAAACAATATAAGCTAGCGAATATGGTCCAGATATGCCCACAGGAGTGATAATCAGGGTACCTGCCGTGTTAATCGAACCATGGAATAAGGTGACTAGAAGTAGGCTGCCCCGGGTATGATTATAAATCCAGGTAAAGAGGAAGGTAAGTCCAATATTCCAGGTGAATCGGGTTAGGAATGCATCAAATCCACCGGGATACATACCATTGTAATAAAGTGGCAAATACCAGACTGTCCAGATTACAGCTAAAATTAACGTTGCCACCAGAGGGGAGTAAAGATTCTGTAATCGTGGAAGGGCAAAGCCTCTCCAACCTATCTCCTCCCTTAAAGGGCCTCGAATCAAAGTAATGTAAAAGAAAGAGAGAATAGCTCCGTAAATAGCACTAATTGAAATTTGGGGTAATATTTCACTAATGGGAGAACCAGTAGTGAAAACACCGAAGATAAGCGAAAGGTAGGTTATAACCGGGAATATTAATAAGGCAACAATATACCATTTTAAACCCACCTTCCAGATATACAGTTTGCTCAGAAGCTCTCGTATCCCTTCATGAGCAGCTAATCCCCCAGTAATTATATAAGCAGCTATAACTGCATTAACAATTATTAAAATTAGTACGGTAATAGAAATCGTGTTTAAAGAGATTCCTAAGTATAAAACAACCAGAAAACTGATTAATACCAGTAATATTATAAAAATTGCCCATCTTTTAAGGTTCTGAACTTCTAGTTTTTTGGGTTTAATAGCACCAGAAAGGACTATTGCCACTAAAGCAGGACCAGAACCACCAATAGCAGACACCAGGACAGCAATTATGGGATCAGTTATGGAGAATAAAAGAGGTAAAACAAAGAATACCCATGTAACTACGAAAGTTAGTGTAAAATAAGATTTTAACTGGTTATTTTTAATTAATTCCTGGATAGAACCCACATAACCCCTCCTAAGAATAATATTTACTTAGTTATTACTTACTCTATTTTTAATTATAAAATTATCGATTTACCGTACCTTTAAAACTGTACATCAACCATTTGAATTCCCCTGTTACTCATGTAAATGCTTTAATTAATACATATTTGCGCTTAAAGAATTTTTAAGCCTATTTAGACGCTGCTAACCAAGGATTTTTATTTTACATAGTTTTTAATATTTTGGAATTCAAATATATTAAATAGGTGATAAAAAATGGTTAGTGTCAATGAACAAGCTCCTGTTCTGGCTAAAGTGGAAATTGAAATTGATGCCGATCCCCGTACAGTTTGGGATATTTTAACTGATATTGAAGCCTGGCCCAGTTGGAATCCTGATGTAAAAGAAGTTATACTTCATGGTAAATTAGAACCAGGAACACATTTCCAGTGGAAAGCTGGTCCGGGGAAAATTTCATCGGTTCTACAGAATATAGAACCACCACACCGTATAGCCTGGACCGGGAAGACCATGGGCATCAATGCCATTGATGTTTTCAAAATAGAGGATGTAGAGGGTAAAACCCGTGTAGTAGAGGAGGAATCCTGGGAAGGTCTCCTAAGCCGTGCCATGCACGGGAAATTTCAAAAGATGCTGGAAGAATCCCTGAATTCCGGCTTGGAGCACCTTAAAATAGAAGCAGAACGCGTCCATAACCAGGAGTAGATCTCTGACTTTTAATAAAAACTCCAATTATCCCTTGGTGAAGAAAAAATTTAACCTCCAAGATATTGGAGTTACGGAGTAATGTAAATGGTCAAGACAAAAGATTACTATACATCCCAGAAATCCGAGTTTTTCACCCAGTTTGATGGCTTCTGTGAACGTGTGGGGGCCTTGATAGAAGAAAAATACGGGAAAAAATTTAAAAATGATGTTATGGGTGAAATTAAGAGAGGATTTGAACTTATTTTTGATGAAATACCCTACATTGGTGGGGATGATAATTTCTTAACCATGGACCTTGTTTCTGCAGCCCAGGACCTGGCCCTGTATCAGGTCCTGAAAAGGCATGATAAGCCAGTGGAAGAAATTGGGGAGATAGCTTACCAGGAATCTGAACAATATTTAAGGGATAATGCAGATTTAATTCCCCCTATGACCCATCCTAAGTACGTTTTTTACATTGAAATGGCGGCTAAAGAGTCCCTGAAGAGGAAATATCCTGGTGACTGGGCCTACAAATTCATCCCCCCAGAGGGGGAGAATGATTATGGACTGGATTTTGTGGAGTGTGGAATACAGAAGTTATTCCATGACCACGATGCCGATGAATTCACCCCTTACCTGTGTGCCATGGACATTCCCATGAGTGAATGCGGGAATCTAGGCCTGCATCGTACTCAAACCCTGGCCGAAGGCAGTGATCTGTGTGATTTCCGTTACAAAGGTGGAAGGGAAACTGAAGTTGCGAGTACGGTGATTAAAAAGGGGTAAATATTGAAACCCGTAAATTCACTATTCAGATCTCCTCCCAAAATCTACCATTGCCTGGTAATTGGTACTATTTACCTGAAATAATTTTTTCTAGCCATATAGTTAATTTTTGGCATAATTGCACCTATTTTTTAACTACAACCCTAAAATTACGTATTTTTCCATTTAACAGGACTCTTACAAATTTACCACTTTCTTAAAAAGGAGTAGGAGAACAATTTTGTTAGAAGCCCCTATTATTCATGATAAAGATTAATAAACGTTTTTAAAGGAAATCAAAAGGTTTATAGATGTTTTAAACCATAATAGTGCCATATCTTTAATAGTTTTTTTAAGATAGATCTTGAAGTTACAAGTAGAATTTTTCAATCCGTTATAAATCACTGGGGATCCGAAGAGGAAATATAAATGAACACTGTAGAAGTAGAGGTTCTGCGCAGAGAGGCTATGGAGGAAGAGAAAGAGGAAATAGAACGAATTCGAAAAAAATACAGAGAACGACAGAAACAAGGCAACCCACAAAACCCAATCATTGACCAAGAAAAACAAGCCCTAATAAAAAAAGCACAACAACAAGAACAACAAGAAAAAGAACAACTCCTGAAAAAATACAGAGAGCGACAAAAACATGGCAATCAACAAACCCCAATCATTGACCAAGAAAAACAAGCCCTAATAAAAAAAGCACAACAACAAGAACAACAAGAAAAGGAACTACTTCTGAAAAAATACCAACAAAGAAAACCCCAAAAAGCAGACCCCTCCACAAATTACTTGGAAAATAAAGATCTCCCCGAGAGTAATGAAGAATTAATTGTAAATGATAATCTCAAGGAATTTGGACGGGGAGATAGGGAATTAAAAGCTGAAAAGATAGAATGGGAAGAAGAAATATCTGAAGAATTAAAACTGGATAGGTCGGCTTTACTGGCCAAGTATAATTTAAAAGATGTTAATGATGATGTTGAAGAGATTTTACACCGCTTTGACCAGTCGGTTTATGATGAGGATGTTGAAAAGATAGAAAAAAAATTAACAGATAGAATCACAACCTCTGCTTTGTCACATCCCAAAGTGCAATGGGTTAATGTCCTGGTGTTCTTTAACAAGGGTGAACTGGAAGGGAATATAAAGATATTCGCAGAATATGCTGATAAAGGGTTATTGAATCGTATAAGATCTGAAAATAATGAAAGAAGATTAGAATTTGAACTAATACAGGCTGCACTATACGAAGTATGGGATGTTTTCACTACCTTAGGTATTTACATCGATGACCTTGACTCGAAACTAGATGTTGAGGTTGAACTGGACCGTGCCTGACTATATAATACCCTGAATCAACCAGATCGAAAACTGAGATTTTTGTTTTATATGCCATGAAAAATATTTAGGGTCTTAGTTTTTTCAT
>NZ_JARVXG010000010.1:0-10000 GCF_029848115.1 Methanobacterium formicicum
CCCCCCCCCCCCCCCCTTCATATTTTTAGTGGAGAGGTTTGCTATTCAGCCATATTTTTTTAGTTAAAACCTTTCCTTTTTTAATTTCTAACCTCTGCTCTTTAATTCAGGTTATTTTAATTGAGGGTATCTTTTTTTCAATTCATGATTCTTTTTTTCAATTCAAAACCTTTCCTAAAATCATTTTAATTTTAACCTTTCTGGAAGGATTATCCTTGACGATTTTTTCACGTTCGATGAGGGAATTTATCAAATTGTCTCAAGTTGGGTGATTTTTTTGGGGTGGATTTTTCTACCCTTTTAAGGTAATTTTTACCACCCCACAAAAATCAAGTTTTCCTGATTTTTTTTAAACTAAAAGTGAAAACTTTATAAAGGGCTTATTCTAAATGTGATATTTACAGGAAATTTAATGGAATTTACTCGTGTGTTGTGTCAATGTTTAAATTGTAAAAAATTATGGAAGGAGGATTTAAATGCATATTATGGAAGGTTTTCTGCCCTGGCAGTGGTGCCTGGTATGGTACATAATATCCATTCCAGTGGTAGCTTACGGTGTTATACAGATCAAAAAGATAACCGATGAAAATCCGGAATCAAAGCCATTACTGGCAGTATCCGGTGCATTTATGTTTGTTTTGTCATCCTTGAAACTACCTTCGGTAACTGGTAGTTGCTCCCATCCCACCGGGTCTGGTCTGGGTGCGGTGCTCTTTGGCCCGGCAGTGGCCAGTGTAATGGCTGCCATAGTCCTGGTGTTCCAGGCTTTGCTCCTGGCCCACGGTGGACTGACCACCCTGGGGGCCAACATATTCTCCATGGGAATTGTGGGGCCGGTGGTAGCCTGGCTCATATACAAAGGTGTTAAAAATGCAGGGGGATCTCCCCTCCTGGGGATCTTCCTGGCCGCAGCCTTAGCTGACCTTTTAACCTATGTCACCACGGCCCTGCAGTTGTCCCTGGCATTCCCGGTACCCACCTTCACGGTGGCCTTCACCAACTTCATGTGGATATTCGCCGTCACCCAGATACCCCTGGCCATTGCCGAAGGACTCCTGACCGTGGTGATATTTGATTACATCATGAAACTGCGACCGGACATCCTGGAAACCCTGAAGGTCATTGGCCCCAGGGTGAAAGAGAAAGTCAAAGGAGTGGTGTAAATGGATAGCAAGTACTACATCGTCATACTGGCCATTGTGGCGGTAATTGCCATCCTCCCCCTGGCCATGTACAGTGGCCTGGGTGAAGAAGAGGGTTACTTCGGTGGAGCCGATGATGCAGCAGGCACAGCTATCGAGGAAACAGGATACGAACCTTGGTTCAGCTCCATCTGGGAACCACCAAGTGGTGAGATTGCCAGTCTGTTATTTGCCATTCAAGCAGCCATTGGAGCCATAATAATTGGTTACATATTGGGATATTTCCATGGGCAAGCCAATGAACGTAAGAAAATCGAAAAAGAAGGTGAAAAATAGGTCCAAAAACCTATTAATTAAGGAAAAAGGGGAGGTACTATTAAGGTATGGTTGAATTTAAATAAAGTAAAGTATAAGTAAAGTAAAATTGATAATATCTAAAGTAAAGTAGGATGGGATCAGATGCATTCAATGTTTGAAAATACTCTGGATAACTACGCACACTCCAATGGCCTTAGGGAGACAAACACTCTCTTTAAAGTCATATTTGCGATTGCCACCATGCTGGTGAGTCTTGCATCCACATCCCCCATAGTACCCCTACTTATAACTTTAGTAATTTCCTTTTTACTCATTTTCCAGGCAAAAATCCCCTGGAAGTTCTACCTGAAATTCCTAGCAGTTCCCTTCTTTTTCGGATTCCTGACCTTCATTTTCATGGCCCTGTTCTTTGGAGTAGGTGCCCATATTTTGGATCTGGGAATATTCAACCTGGCCGTAACTCAAGATGGTTTCAATCGGGGATTGCTCCTTTTCTCCAGGGTACTGGGTGGTTTCACCTGCATGGCCTTCTTAGCCCTGACCATTCCCATGACCGAACTTTTCAGTGAACTAGAACGTTTCAAAATACCCCAAATAGTCATGGAACTGGCCATGCTCATGTATCGCTACATCTTCCTGTTTTTAGATGAAGGCATTAACATGTACCATGCCCAAGAGACACGTTTAGGGTATTCCTCCCTGAAAAAATCCTTTAAATCCATGGGCATGCTGGGCAGTAACCTGTTCATTAGAACCTGGATTAAAGGTGAACAGGCCCACATTGCTATGGAATCACGATGCTACGATGGTTCCATAAAAACCATGAAAGAACCGGAAAGTATGAGAACTATAGGGGCCCGAAACCTGGTGTTACTAACACTCTTTGAGGTAGGTCTGGTTATTGGCCTGTACTTCACTGGAAACTTCACCCTATTTTAATTAAAATTTAAAATACACTTTTTTCTCAGCTTAACTAAAAGAAGGGTACTGGGGCGCAGTGGTGTATTACTATATATTTAAATGAAATCTTAAATTGTATTACTGTGTGGTAAAATCATGAATGTTGTTGAAACAAGAAATGTCACATATCAGTATCCCGATGAAACCAAGGCCCTCCATAAGGTAAATTTCGCCGCGGCTAAGGGCAAGATCATTGCACTTCTGGGTCCCAATGGCGCTGGAAAATCCACCCTATTTCTACACTTTAACGGAATACTCAAACCAACATTCGGCAGTGTGGTGATTGATGGGGTTCCGGTAGACTATGGAAAACAGGGGCTTGCAGATTTAAGACAGAGAATTGGAATAGTTTTCCAGAATCCGGATGATCAACTTTTCGCCCCCACTGTTGCCGAAGATGTGGCCTTTGGTCCCCTGAACATGGACCTTCCCCGGGAGGAAGTTGATTTAAGGGTTAAAGATGCATTAAAACGTGTGGGGATGGCTGGTTTTGAGAAGAAACCCCCTCATCATTTGAGTGGTGGTCAAAAAAAGAGGGTGACCATAGCGGGTATCCTGGCCATGCACCCCCAGATAATGGTGCTGGATGAACCTACCAGTGGCCTGGATCCCAGGGGAGCATCGCAGATAATGAGATTACTCTACCAGCTCAACCAGGAAGGTATGACCATTATCATATCCACCCATGATGTGGATCTGGTACCCATTTACGCCTATAAGGTCTACATAATCAGCCAGGGAAACATAATTAAAGAAGGAAGTCCGCAAGACGTTTTTAAAGATGTTGAAACCATTAGAAGCGCAAACTTAAGACTTCCCCGGATAGCTCATCTCATGGAGATACTGGAGAAGGAAGATGAGATCCCTTTTCATCAGCCTTATCCCCTTACCATTGGTGAGGCTCGAAGAAGAATTCTTAAACAGATCCATTAACACCTTCATCTCATTTTTTTGGATTTTTCGGGATGGTGTTTCCGTGTTCCGGTGTATTACTGGCTTTATAAATAAAATCCCAAATAGTATTACTTATATTTGGGGATGGTAAAAAATCAGGATATTTTCGCGCATATGTGTATTACTGGTTATTTAAATGAACCGTAAAATTGTATTACAAAAAGATTTGAGGTGATTTGCATGGATATTATATCGGGAGGAATAACTATTATTCCCTCAGAAATTGGTCTATTGTTCATGGTTTCAGCATTCATACTCGGTGCACTGCACGCACTAGAGCCAGGGCATGGTAAATCAGTTATGGCTGCCTTTGTTTTAGGAACAGACGCCAATTTAAAGGATGCTTGGTTACTGGGGTTGACTGTAGTTTTTTCACACGTGAGTGTGGTGGTCTTACTGGGAGTGGTTTCCATTTTCCTCATGGGAACCTTGAATGTTGATGCCACCCACGAGGTAATGAGTGCTGTCGGGGGAATCATCCTGGTGGTGGTGGGAATGTGGATCATAAAAACCTACCACGATCAAAATCATAACCATCAACATCACGAACACCACATCGACACCAAAAAAGGAGTAATTGCCATTGGATTGTCCACCGGCTTAATACCCTGTCCTGCTGCACTGGCTGTCCTTTTTTTTAGCATTGCCAATAATCAGATGTACAATGGTCTGGTTTATATCCTGGTGTTCAGTGTTGGTCTGGCTATTTCCATAACTCTCCTTTCCGCACTTTTTGTTAAGGGAAAAGGATTCATTCAGAGATATATGGGCAATGAAACCATCAACAAGATCCCACTGGTAAGTGGGACTATTATTGTGATAATAGGGTTAATCTCACTTCTACAACTCTATTAATGGCTGAAATAATTTTTATAATTATTTTCCTTATTTTTCTTCAAGCATGGTTAAGCCCTTAATCAAAACCATCTAGCTTTAATCGGGTGAGGAAACATCCTATTTTCTGTAGAATTTAAATGCTCTTTTTATTTAATAACCCTAAGTGAACCATTTAGGAAAATAAATTCAGGGTATAAGATCATTTTTTATATCATCTGAACTTAGTTTAATTAGAATATTATTTGTGTGGGAATAGAAACTTTTACACGGGTATAATATGAATGTTTTAGAAACTAAGAATGTTAGTTACCGGTACCCCGATGGTACACCCGCCCTGGAGGATGTGAACTTCAGTGCAGCCCAGGGAAAAATGGTGGCCCTGCTGGGTCCCAACGGGGCAGGAAAATCCACCCTATTTTTACATTTTAATGGAATCCTCCGACCATCTGCAGGCACAGTTATGGTGGAAAATGTCCCACTCACCTATGATAAGAAATCCATAATGAAAGTGAGGCAGAAAGTTGGAATCGTATTCCAGAACCCGGATGATCAGCTCTTTGCCCCCACTGTGGAAGAAGACGTGGCTTTCGGACCACTGAACGTGGGTTTGGACCAGGATGAAGTGGAAAGAAGGGTGGCCGAATCCTTGGAAAGGGTGGGAATGGCTGGATTTGAGAAAAAACCCCCACATCACCTCAGTGGAGGTCAGAAGAAACGGGTGGCCATAGCCGGTATACTGGCCATGAGTCCGGAGATAATGGTGCTGGATGAGCCCACCAGTGGCCTGGATCCCAAGGGAGCCTCCCGGATCCTGCACCTCCTGCACAAGCTCAACCAGGAAGGAATGACCATTGTCATATCCACCCATGATGTGGATCTGGTGCCCCTCTACGCATCCCAGGTTTACATCATCAGCGAGGGCCATATAATTAAGGAGGGAACACCACAGGATGTGTTTAGTGATGAGGAAACCATTAGAAACGCCAACCTGAGATTACCCCGGATTGCCCACCTCATGGAAATACTACAAAAAAAGGATGAACTTCCCTTTGAAAAACCATACCCCCTGACCATTGGAGAGGCCCGGAAAAAGCTCTTAAAAGAATTCGATGAATGAGATTTTTAACCTTATTTTATCCACTTTTCAATGAGGTGTAGTATCATGGGAAAAACACCGGTGGCAGTGGCTGAATGCCATTCTTATTCTGTACCTGAAGTTCAAGAGGCCACCAAAACCTGTTTAGATTCATTGGGTGGTTTTAAACGATTTATCAAACCAGGAGACAGGGTACTGCTTAAACCAAACCTGCTCCAGGCCCAACCCCCTGAAGAGTACATCACCACCCACCCCGCCCTGGTGGAGGCGGTCATCAACCTGGTGAAGGATGCTGGTGGAATACCTCAAGTAGGGGACAGTCCCGGTGGCTTTGACCGGAACATAGAAAAGTATTGGAGGGTAACCGGCCTTATGGAAGTTTGCCAGAGACTGGATGTGGAACTGGTCAACTTTGAAACCAGTGGAAGCTACTCTAAGCAGAGAAATGGCCAAAAGTACCACATAGCCCGCCCAGTACTGGACGCGGATCTGGTTATTAACCTGCCCAAGATCAAAACCCACGGCCTCACCACTTTCACCGGTGCCATCAAGAACCTTTATGGAACCATCCCTGGATTCACCAAGGTCGAATACCATAAGCAGGCACCCCAACCCTTACAATTTGCAGAAAAAGTGGTCGATATCTATGCCTTAAACCAGCCCTGCCTCCATATTGTGGATGGAGTGGTGGGGATGGAAGGTGCCGGCCCATCCGCAGGCAAACCCCGTAAACTAGGCATGATCATGGTAGCTGTGGATGGTGTGGCTTTAGACAGTGTTATTACTCGTGCACTGGGGCGTGACCCCCTGAAAATACCCACGACCCGCATTGCCTACCAGCAGGGCCTGGGAGAAGCAGATACTGATAGAATAGAAGTTCAGGGAAATATCCCTCCTATAGACAATTTTAAATGGCCTCCTAAATTGTCTTCAACTCTGGAGGTCATCCCGGCTCCAATTGCCCGGGGTATTATGAAACTGTGGTGGACCCGGCCAGTCATTGATCCTGAAAAATGCAACCAGTGCCGGAAGTGCCAGAAAAGCTGCCCCACACAGGCCCTTAAAAGACCGGAAAAGGTGGAAAAGGACTGCACCACTTATCAACCTGAATTTTACTACGATGATTGTATAAACTGTCTGTGCTGTATGGAGATGTGCCCCCGGAAGGCAATCTACCATAAACAGAGTCTCCTGCACAGGTTAACTTCCCTATTCTCTAAGTCGTAGTGGTGGCGAGAAGTAAAAGAAATTCCGCGCTTTTATCCTGGATCTGACCCTATTACACCTTTTTTTTTATTCTGGATTTGGCCTTTTTTCACCTTTTTTTTTATCCTGAATTTAGTCCTGTTTCACCTTTCTTATTCTGAATCTGGCTTACTAATTGATGATGTAGGCTAGGGCAAAGAGGAGAAGTCCGTTGATAATCAGGATTACCGGTACTAACGTGTTCGGGATCATACCCGGCATGATCATGGATAGACCAAAGGCAATGGCCACCAGGTTCAGCAGGGTCTGGGTTACCATAAATTTCTTAACTGTGGAGGAAGGGGGGCCTGTTTCAGGGTCATGTTTTTTCCTTCCCCTGATTATGGGGACAAAGCGCATAGAGAGTAATATAACCCCTCCCAGGATGTTCAGAGCTCCTATAAGTATCTGGAGCACTCCCGTTAGAATACCGGGAACAATGCAGGAGAAAATCCCCAGGGTGGCGAACACAATCCCCACTATGATTATTATCACCGAGCGCTTGAACTGGCCCAGGGGTGTTTCCCCCAGTGTGGTCATCTGGAGGGCCAGGATAACCGTTAAAAGACCTAACTCCCCGTCTGAAGAAAAGGGCAGAGTACCCTGATTAATGGGGAACAGAAGGCATCCCAAGAGGAATAGAAGAACACCGATCATGATCACCACGGCCGGTGATAAGGATAGGGATACACTCTGTAATGATTTAAATAACCCACCCTTTTCTTTAGAAATTGATTTTAAATTTTCAGGGGGATAAGACCGGGCCACCTTTTGAATGCACCAGGCCAGGTAAAATATACTGATCCCATAGATTAACAGAAACAGGGCAGTTTGGAAATTGCTGGTTATACCGGGGATGAGGGTTATCAGTCCCAAAACAATGGTTATAACGTAAACCACACCACAGGCCACGGTTAGATGCTGCAGTACTCCCGGAATTTTTATCCAGGTCCTGGCCTTCCCTTCAAAGAACAACAACTGTAAAAGGAGGGATATTCCCCCGGCAAAGAGCAGTACTCCCACCAGGATCCGGACCATTTCAGTCAGTTGTCCCGGGATGAAACAGGCCACCATTCCCACTATTGCCGTGATTATACCGATTAAGACCAGTACCCAGGAACGGCGAAGATCACCAAAGGGGGTCTTGCCCATGGTAATAACCTGGAAGGAAACAATAACCAGGAAGAGTCCGTAGGTACTGTCCGGTGTGTAAGGCAGTTCCCCAGTACTTATTTTAAAAAGGAGGAGGCCGAAGAGGAACATGAAAACCCCCAGGATCAGTAGGATAACTACCTCCAGGGAGAGGTCCGATTCCTCCCTTATTTTAATATAATCATGGGTTTCCCTTTTAATATTCAAAGAAACATTCCCCCTTAAATGGGTAACATTTCACGTTAATAATAGTTTCCACCCTTTTCATAGGCTTGCCTGCGATCTCGTGCCATCTGCAGCATTACCTCTTCCACTTCCTCATTTTGCTGACAGTACAGTTTCCACTGTTTGGTGTAAGGCTCTTCGGGAACCACTATGATCCCCTTGTACTCTGAGACACGGTCAAGGATGAGCTGGGCTGCTTTATCCACGGGATAAGCATCATCCGGTATTTTAATTTCATCATGGGTGGTGCCATCTATTGATTTTTGGAAGATGGGAGTGGCAATGTTGGCCGGGCAGATGGTGGAAAAGTGCAGACCCTTTTCTGCATACTCGTATCTTAAACATTCGGTCATACCGGTGACACCGAACTTGGTAAGGGAGTAGAGTGCCTGGAATGGTGGTGGTAGCAGACCGGCAATGGAGCTGGTGTTAATGATATGTCCGGAGCCCTGTTTTAGCATGATGGGCACTGCAGTGTGCACACCGTAAATAACACTCCACAGATTGACATCTATTATGTTTTTCCAGTCTTCCATGGTGGCAGTCTCAAACTGCAGAGTTCCACCCACCCCGGCATTGTTAAATAATAAATCCAACCTACCAGTTTCGGCTACAGTATTATTGATAGCATTTTCCACCTGTTCCTGGACAGTGACATCGACAATTATGGTGTGCACACGATCCTTGAACTTGGAAAGTTTTTGGGCGGCTTTTGAAACTTTATCCGGGTTACGTCCAGCCATGTAAACAATTGCTCCTCTTTTCAGGAGTTCTTCACTCACTGCGTATCCAATACCCGAATTTGCACCAGTCACAATACAGATCTTGTCCTTATAATACTCGGGATTACTCATGACATTACCTCCAGTTACAGGGTACTTAATATTCTTAATAAAGAGTTATGGAGTCATCAATAACTTAAATATTTGTATTAAGTAGTTAACTACTGGTAAATTTTTTTAAAAAGCAGGCATTTCCCAAATTTCATGACTTTTTCTTATTTTGCCATGATTAGAAGAGATTATAATAAAAAACGAGTTAAAATGGGATATTGGGGATTTCAATGTCTTAAAAATGAGAGTTCATGGCTTTTAAAAAAATTCATGTAAAAATTATCTTAAAACTTATTCTGGTAAAATCATTTTAAAAGAAGGTGATATTTTAAAAAATAAGGTATTTTAAAAAAATATTTTAAAATAAGAACGGTAAAAAAAGGGAAGAATTTGTTTAATCCGCAATTTTAATGGCCTTGGTGGGGCAGGAAGTGGTGCAGAATCCGCAACCAATGCATTTCTGGTTATCCAGTTCCACTGACCAGTCTTCCTCCATCTTAATGGCTTGCACTGGGCAGAGGCTGATACATTCCCCACAATCCATACACTTATCTTCATCCTTCTTAACTACCTTTTTAATGGGATTAAGTTGAATACCTTCCTTTTCCATGTATTTTATGCCTTCTTCTGCTTCACTGCCACTGATCTCAATGAGCATCTTACCTCCCTTGGGGGTGATGTCCGCCCGCAGGATGTTGAAGGTCACATCGAAGTTTTTGATCAAATCCGATATCACGGTCTTACTCACAATACTGGGTGAGAAATTAAGCCAGGCTTTCATTATTAATCACCTTCCTCGTTGTTCTGGGAGCAAATTAGTCGGGAAATATCCTCGGCAGTGATCATGCCCTTGACCAGATTGTTACGGTCAACTATGGGAACACCCGATATTTCGTGTTTGTCAATGCGCCGGGCAATGACTTCCACTGGTTCATCTTCCATGGCCACAATCACCTTTTTAGTCATTATCTCCGTGAGTTTCTGGCTGTCCTTGGCCACGGCCTGGGCAATATCCCAGCTAGTTACAATACCCATGAGTCGACCGGCATGATCCACCACGGGAAGGTGGTTGATGTTGTTATCCACCATTTTCCGGGCAACTTCAGAAATGGCCTCTTCAGCCCGGGCCGTAATGGCGGTTTTGCTTTTAAGGTCACGGACCATGATGGATGGTCGTTTGATTTCCAGGGGCTGCACCGTGAATCCCGAGGAGGGGAGGTTCTCCACCGGACTGGTCA
>NZ_JARVXG010000011.1 GCF_029848115.1 Methanobacterium formicicum
ATGAAAAAACTAAGACCCTAAATATTTTTATTTATTTAATGGGGATTAATAAGAAGAAGGAGAATAAGAAATGGCAGAATTTGTGGAAGATAAAATCACTCAGAGTATCAATGATCGTAAAAATCTCAATTCCAGGTTTTCAAAAAACTGTACAACTTATAATACTTTCCTGGAACTGGAAAAAAAGCATTTAGTGAGGGTAACCTCTCTAAAAAACATAAAGAACTGATGGCTCTGGCCATATCCATTGTAACCAAATGTGAACCGTGTATTGAGTGGCATGTTCAGCAGGCCCACCTGGCTGGGGCAACAGATGAAGAGATATACGAAACCATTGACGTGGCTATAGAGATGGGAGGGGGTCCTGCTGCAGCTTACTCCAGATTTGCTTTAAATGCACTCGATTTTCACAGGAAATAATTAATTACACTTTTTTTACTCAGTGATCTTTATCATTTTTCAATGGCTATAATACCTTTACCATTTTCAATCTTTATATCTGCATCGGATTGTGCTCTTAAAGATTTTAAAAAAGATTCTGAACTTTCAGTATCCATAAAAAGAGGGCATGAATTTGTGAGACGGAAGGGATAGATAATTGCACTCAGGTTTCCATTTAAGTCCTGAAATTGGACAGCCATGGACTCTTTAGGGGAGGGATTGGTCTGATCGAAAACAAAGTTCCCTAAACTGTAGAAGATCACCTTACCCTGATAGCTTTCCACTTTCTGAATTACATGGGGATGACTTCCTACAACCATATCCGCACCATCATCTATGCATTTTCGGGATATATTCTGCTGATATTCATTGGGGGATGTTGAGTATTCATTTCCATAGTGTAAAATCACGATAACAATGTCCGCCTGCTTTTTTGCTTCATCCAGATTTTCTTTCATAATATTCCAATCTGCCGGTGCGAATCCTGAACTGTTACTGGTGGCAGCTGGTAATTCTGACTGGGAAAATTCCTGGAAGGTGGTTGTATCGAAGTAATTTAAGATGGCTATTTTATGATCGTCAACCAGGAAATAGGCGGGTTGGTTTGCTTCCTGGAGATTTTCACCGGCACCCACTGTGGTGATATTATAGTTTTTCAGGGTTTTTAGAGTATCATTAAGTCCAGTTTCACCATAGTCCATAATATGGTTGTTGGCCAGGCAAGCCACTTTAACATTATCACTTTTAAGCAATGATGCATGTTCAGGGTCTGCTTTTACTGGAATAACTGTTTTTAAGTTCTCATTTGAGTTGGTGAAGGGAGCTTCCAGATTTATAACCACCAGATCCGATGCCTTAAAAGGGGTATTAAAATCACCAAAAACATCTACACCCTCATCCAGGAGTGAATCAACTGCAAAATAAAACATAACATCGCCAGTTAGAAATATGGTTATATTTGAACTATCTGGAGCTGGTTTTTGAACTTCACTGTGACTTTGAAGCATAAACCATGATGATAAGGAAATTATAAATGCCACCGATAAAATAACGGCCAGATAAACTTTTTTAACCATATTTTAACCATTGTTAGGTTTTCATATTATTTATAAAGTGATGATTATTTTTTTCAACCTAAAGTATATAAAAATTAATCCAATATAGGGTCTTAGTTTTTTCATGTTTCTGA
>NZ_JARVXG010000012.1:0-2500 GCF_029848115.1 Methanobacterium formicicum
AGCCTTTAAATTTAAAGGCTGTATTGTTTAAGGGGTTTATTCCATGGCTTCAAGTTTTTCAGGGAGGTAGGTTTCAACCACGTACTCCAGTCCATACTTAGAAAAGGACTGCTGTTCTGCTTTTTTCCCGATCTTGAGCATTTTCTTGATTTCCAGCTGCCAGGCTTCGTCCTTGTACCGGGGGTCCTTAGAAAGTTCTTTGAGCCTTAAAACGTCAATATCTTTAAGGGGGTCCGTGGGAAGATCGTAGTTAATGATATCAGAGGCAGTCACACCCAGGAACTTGGCATCAGGAGTGGCCAGTTGATGGTTAACGTGGGCCAGTTTGGCACTTCCACTGATGATAACCATGGCGATGTGGAATCCCCAGGGGTCTCCGTCGTTACAGATATAAACCGGTAGATTGAGTTCTTCATTGACACGTTTAAGGAAACGCCGGGTTGCACGGGCAGCCTGGCCCTTTAACCCCACGATCAAACTGTCGAACTTTTTGTAGGCATTTTCCTGGACCATACGGTGGAACATCCCCATGGTTTCCACGGCAATTACCCTTTGCACGTCATGGTCCACGAAGTCCACTTCATCGATGGTGGGGGAGATGGTGTAACCAGATTTACCTGCCTTAAGTGCGTTGATTTCTACGTCGTCATCTTTGAGTGTAATGTTTCCATATACTGAAGCTCCGTCTTCTTCTGGCATGAGGCCCAGGTCTTCACGGGTCGTTCCCAGGGTCACCTCCAGGTCTTCACCCACGATGTTGGATTCCTGCTGGTCTCCAAAGTCCACGTCCCATCCTTCCGAAACATAGTACATCTCCCTTAAAGTGGCAGTTTTTCCCCGGCGAACCAGGTCCTTACAGAAATTGGCCACGTAAACCATTTGGGCCATTTTACTGATCTGCTTAACATTTCCCAGGGATCTTTGCCCGTAGCGATCTCCCAGGACATAGTAACGTTTCTCAGTATCGTAGACTATGTTGGATGTTCCACGGGAGGGAACCTTGATTTTGGGGACTTGATTTTTATTAACGTCCTCCAGTATTGTGTCACCCAAACTTTTGAGCTTGTTAACGGTAATATCTTTCTTATTCATCTTGAACCACATCTTCTTGAACCACTTCTTCGTATTTGGCTCGGCGCGTGACTTTAGCTAACACGGTATCATATTCAGGAACATCCTTCTCAGCTAAAACTGCCGCTTCACGGATTATTACTGGAACAAGGCTTTCAAAAACCTTAGCCCTCATTGCTTCCTCTTTAGCTGCTTTTTTGGAACGCAGGTATTTTTGCATGCCCCGGGCGATCTTCATGGTGGCCTGCCGGACTTCGTGGAGAATATCTGGTTCCGGGGCCACACTCTGTTTACCAGTGGAAAGGTAGGGTACGTTGGTGGATATGATGTTCACAAAAACAGTTATGGGTGCGTTATCTAGATCCCTGATACCGTAACGTTTCCAATCTATGCTTTTCAGGGCTTCGGTGATGGCACAGCTTCCCTGGTCAAAGGCCAGAGGCACCCGGTTAGCGAAACGCATTATCTCTGCTTTTCTTTGGTCTCCTACCATTCTTCCGGAATCCCCACCATAGGCAATACCAGCTTCTATAATGAATGAAACCCCTCCCCGGAATGTTTTTGGTTTCCGGGTGGTGGTGGCCACGAATTCTGGGTTTAATATTTCTCTGATCCCCTTTTCTATCTGTTCCTTACCAATGGGTATGAGTCCCGAGGTAGGTGGGGCCATGAAATCCATCTTGGCGAAGGTTTCCACGATCTCTTCTGCTTCATCCCATTTCATGTCCTTAGGACGTTTGTTAAGGTCAATACCAGTGACCTTTTCCACTTCGTTCACCCTTTTGGCCGACATCCGGGATAGGTTACTGGTTAATAAACTGCGGAAACGGCGTTTATCAGTGTGTTTGGCCATGAATATCAGGTCATCAGCAGTTACTCCTTTAGGGTGAGGCAGTACCTCCTTGGGTAATGGGGGGATGATATCTGAGGCTCGGTTAAATATGTATTTATGGCCCGTAGGGTCCCGGAAGGTGATCTTGGCGTGGGGGTTCCCGATTATGGTCCTACGGATGTATTCATAGGCACCCTGTTCTGAAAGGGAGTAAGATACATCTTTAAAGTGCAGTTCAATGGAAACACCGGTGGATTGCACATCTGCTGCTTTTCTTTCTAAGATCAGGCCTTTGTTGGTTTTAACGTCCATCTTAAAGGTCATCTCAACTCCTTTAAGCTGGTCACCCTCCATATATCCGGACACAACTTTGGCTGGTTTTCCAGTGGTCATCTGTGATAACAGAACACATCCACTGCACCCTAATCCCTGTTGCCCACGGGATTGGATGTTTCTGAATTTGGAACCAGCAAACATGGTACAGTATACCTTGGTAATGTAGCGTTCAGGTATTCCTGGTCCATTATCAGTGTGTCTAAGTATGTAATGATCTTTATCCAAACGTTTGAGGTCTATTTTTATTTCTGGTAGTATTCC
>NZ_JARVXG010000013.1 GCF_029848115.1 Methanobacterium formicicum
ACGGCCCTGATGGGGAGACCCTTTTTTAGCTTTGAAGGGTGAATTAACCAGACCAATAGCATTTACTTGCATACTAAAACCTCTTAATAATTACCGGTGGAATTTCAAAGGGGATTAACTATTGAAGGTAAATTGAATATTAAATGGTGTAACTTCACGGGAGATGTTAAATCTTTTATAGGGGTCATCTTAGGGGTTCAATATATCCCTAGGATAAATTGGTAGGATTACCTTACAATAATTCTTACACTATAATTTAACCATCAGTATTAATATAAAATTAGATCAACACTGGGCAATTAGTTCAACAAAAGGAGAATGATATTCAATGGAGAACCCCGCAGGGATTTTTTTTGAGAATGGGGAGTCTGGTTGGGCCCTGCGGGACATGATATTTTAGGGAGGCAATTCGTGATATTGCTATTGCTTCTCCATTGATCGTGGTTTAATAAAGTATTTGCATTTTAAACTTGTATAACATTCCTTATATAACTTACGGAGTCTTAAACATATTTATATCGGAATATTAAGGTCTAATAGCAAAAGAAATAACTCATGCAAATCTTTTTATCAGTAGCTACTTTTGATGAACCTCATCCACATTTTGTTAAATCACTACTAAAATATACCATCTCCTTAAGATTACCTGGATAAAGCTATTATTACCAGCACATAAGGGGAAATTAGAACTAAAAATAGATAATAACACTTAAAAATAACTAATAAAACCTAAATAACATTAATAAACCTAAAAATAACTTATAAATACTGAATAAACTTACATGAATTGGTGAAATGTTAAAAAAGGTTTCAGTTAAGAGCTTGGTCCCTCTTAATTTTTTCATCCCCTAAAATCCTCTTTATGTTCAGTAATCTTTCACCATTGGAAGATATTCTGGTTGTTTTTTTAGGATTATCCCTCTTCAATTTTCTTAAAATAATAATATCACTCCCCAAGAAAACTGTTACTTCACTGGAACTTAAAGGTTAATGTGACCTGATTCACAAAAAATCAAACATAAAAAGTCCCCTATATTAATTCCCAATTCAAAAAAATATCACCCCCATAAAGCTCTGTAGCCTCTAAAAAGGAATATAATAACGTTATTGTATAGAAGTTAATGCCAACACAAATATTTAAATATCATGTTGTAGTAAGATGTAATTAGGTGAATTAAACGACCACCAGTATTATGAACCGGACTTCATAATATGAACTTGACTTCATGCCTTTACACCGCCTCCGTAAGGACATGATAGGCAAGAGTCTCTGGGGTTCTTGGGCTCCGGAGACTTTTATTCTAATTTTAATGGAAATATTAGCACAGCTGGATTTTATATTTTTATAATAACCATATTGAACCAATAAGAAAAGATTTAATGCCCCCATCACTCCTTTTTTAGTGGATTATTTCTTAAGATCATATCCAAAGATTTATTTATTATGGTGTTTCAAGATGGCTTAAGGTGATCCGAATATGACTAAATACAATAAACACTACACCAGTTCAATGGATGTAAAGGATAAAAATGGCGATCTCCTGGGAGCTGTGTGTGTCACTCCTTCCAAAGAAGTTGGAAAAAGGGACATCATGTTAATGGCTGAGAATTCAGGCACACAATCTGTACGAAGCACCACCGAACTCATCAATGTTCTATCCAAAAAGAATGTTTCCTTTGATGACCGTAAAATGGTACTTGACTTCCTGGCGGAAAGACTGGGATCTTTGGAACAGGAATTAGCAGTTAACACTCTAAGATCACTGGATAATAAGGAAAAACAGAGCAAAAAATAACAATCATATTGTTACTTTTTTATGGGCAGACAAAAGATTAAAGAGACATCACTTTTTCATAAAAATATTAAAAAGAGGGGAATTTACAAAGTAAGTGAGGGGGTTGAAGTTACTGATTTTAACAATTCACTTAAAAAGCTAAATCCTGACCTGGTTGAATTAAACAATATAATGAATTGTTCACCTTTACCCCAGTTTGTAATCGACCGGGACCACCGGGTAGTACTCTGGAACAAGGCCATGGAAGATTACAGTCAAATTAAATCCACAGATATAGTGGGAACTGATCACCACTGGAAAGTCTTTTACGATTCAAAAAGACCGTGTATGGTGGATTTAGTGATAAATGAGGATTTAGAGGGACTGGAATACTGGTTTCCCCACCGGTGTAAACCATCTCAACAGGTTAAAGGAGCTTACGAAGCAGAACAATACTATCCCCACAGGGGCCCGCAGGGCACCCATCTGCACTTCACTGTTTCCACCATCCGTAACCATGATGGGGAAATTATAGGTGGTTTTGAATCTTTCGAAGATATCACCAAACGCAAAGTGGCGGAAAAGGAACTCCAGGAAAGTGAAGAAAAATTCCGGAGCCTCATTGAAAATCTAAATGTGGGTGTTTACCGTAACACCTCGGATCCGGGGGGTACCTTCATACAGGTGAATCCGGCATTTGCCCAGATATTTGGTTATGACTCCCCTGATGAGATTATGCAAATTAATGTTATGGATCTTTACGTTAACAAAGAGGATAGAGTACTATTTTTAGAAGACCTGCAACGTGAAGGTTCAATAACCGACCGGAAATTGCTTCTTAAAAAAAAGGACTACAGCAACATCTGGGTTTCTGTATCCGCTAGGGCGCATTACCATGAAGAAGGTTTCATTGACTGGGTTGACGGGATGGTGGAAGATACCACCCATCGTATAGAAGCTGAGGAAGCTCTCCAGAAAAGTGAAAAACGATACCGTTCAATTGTGGAAAATATTAATGATGGTTTCTGTATTCACGATTTTAAGGGAGTTATCCAGGATTGTAATGAGAATTTCGCCCTGATGCTCGGTTTCGGTCGGGAAGAACTCATTGGAACCAACCTGGATGAATTCAGCAGCACTAGGATGTTATCTTTTAAGAATGATGTAGTGGATGAGTTAAAAAATAAGGGAGTTGTTGAATTTGATGGTGATGTCCGTGGAAAAAATGGCATCCGACACTATTACAGCATTAACTCTAGCATAATTTCACAAGAGGGTGAAGGTAAGGTACAAAGTTTCCTTAGAGATGTTACCAAACGCAAAGAAATGGAAAAAAAAACTCCTGAAAAGCGAGAACAAAGCACATAAACGGCTTTCGGAAATTGAGGCCATCTATAATTCAGCCCCCATGGGACTTTGCGTTTTAGATTGTGACCTGCGTTACCTGCGTATAAATAAATCAATGGCTGAAATGAATGGTTTTTCTCCACAAGAACATATAGGGAAGTCTATCCATGAAATGGTTCCCGATCTGAGCCAACAGGGCGAAGCTATAGCTAAAGAAATATTCCAAACTGGTAAGGCTGTGAGCATGGAAATGAATGGTACTACTGCTGCTCAGGACGGTGCAGTGAGAACCTGGATCGAAGGATGGTACCCCATTAAAGATTCTTCACACCAGATAGTGGGTATCAATGTGGCTGCACTGGAAATAACTGATATCAAAAGGGCCAATGAAGCCCTTAAAAAATCTGAAGAAAAATTACGCCTGACCATTGAAGGAGCCGGTGTAATCATGTGGTTCTGGAATATAGAGAATGATAGGGTAGAATGTAGAGGACACTATAAACATATCCTCGGGCCGGGACCTATCCCTGATATGGGATACAATGAACTATTGAGTTTTGTGCACCCTGATGATCTGGAAAAAGTAGAAACAGCTTTTCAAAAGACATTACAGTATGGGGAAGATTTCAAAGTGGAAACACGTACCATATGGAAGGACAAATCAGTGCACTGGTTCAGTATAATGGGAAGAGTGGTATACGATCTGCAGGGTAAACCCCAGGAGATGATTGGCATTGCCCTGGACATCACCAACAACAAAATAGTACAACTGGAACTGCAGGAAACATTGCGAAAACTAAAAAGATCCAATGCCGAGCTGGAACAGTTCGCCTACGTGGCCAGCCATGACCTTCAGGAACCACTAAGGATGATCACCAGTTTTCTCCAGCTTCTTAAGCTGCGCTATGAAAATCAACTTGATTCTGATGCCAATGAATTTATCCATTTTGCCATTGACGGAGCAACCCGGATGCAGGAAATGATCAACGATCTTTTAACCTACTCCCGTATTGATCGCAAGAGGGGTGATTTTAAAGAGGTTAAAATAGAAGATATTCTGCAACAGATAACCTTTGAATACAAACTGCTAATCCAGGAAAAAAACGCCGTTATCCATTTTGGGGAACTACCGGTGATCACTGCTGATTACACTCAGATGGTTCAGCTCTTCCAGAATCTCATCAGTAACTCCATTAAATACAATGATCAGCCATGTCCCACTATACACATCACTGCAGAAAAACAGGATAATGATTGGATCTTTAAAGTGGCTGACAACGGTATTGGTATTGACCCCCAACAGGGGGATCGGATATTTAAAATATTCCAGCGCCTTCACAGTCCCGATGAATACGAAGGAACTGGTATTGGTCTGGCTATTGTGAAAAGAATTGTGGAAAGACATGGAGGGAGGATATGGTATGATTCCCAACCAGGTAAAGGATCGAATTTCTATTTTAACATTCCCGGGAGGTTAAACCATGAAATATAAGCTTAACACCCCGGTGGAAATACTGCTGGTGGAAGATAACCCTGGAGATGTGCGTTTAATTCAGGAAGTCTTTAAAGAAGCTGAAATCAAAAATCAGCTTCATGTGGCAAGTGATGGTGAGGAAGCAATTCAGATGTTACACCAGTGGGAAAACAACCAGAACAAACTTCCGGACCTGATTTTACTGGATTTGAACCTGCCCAAAAAACCAGGTGGAGAAGTTTTAAAAGAAATTAAACAGGACAGTAAGCTGAAATGTATCCCGGTGGTTATTTTAACCAGTTCCAATCGAGAAGAAGACCTGGTTGAAAGCTATAAAAATAATGCCAATTGTTACATAACCAAACCATTGAACCTGGACCAGTTAATCAACGTGATCCATAATATCAGTGACTTCTGGCTGAACATTGTAAAATTACCCCACAGGGACCATGGTGATGTAGTATGAGGATTAAAGGCACGGTTAATGTTTTACTGGTGGAAGATAATCCCGGGGATGCCCTGATCATAAATCAGATGTTCAAACAGATCCACAATATCCAATCCAATATTATCCATGCCAAACGCCTCTCGGAAGGAATGGAAGCCCTTCGTAACCGTGATTTTCATATCGTTTTGCTGGACCTGCAGCTGCCTGATAGCCGGGGAATTGGTACCTTTAACCAGGTACATGAAATAGCACCTGATATACCCATAATAATACTCACCGGACTGGAAGACGAAGACTTTGCCATTGATATAGTGGGAGAAGGTGCCCAGGACTACCTGATTAAAGGACAGGTAGACAGCAAGCTACTGTGGAGATCAATAACCTACTCCATTGAACGCAAACACATTGAACACCGGCTAAGAGAAAGTGAGGAAAAATACAGGTTAATGGTTGAAAAAATCCATTCAGGAATTTTTTTTGTTGATTCAGGGAATAAGTTAACCTATGTTAATAAACAGATGGCTAAAATGTTGGGTTTCACTGTAAAAGAAATGCTTAATCAGGATATCTCCCAGTTCACCAATTCCGAGGGTGAATCCTGCTTTAAAAAACATTTAAAAAAGGCTAGTGAGGGGAAATCCCTGGAAAAATCAGCCTATATCTATGAACTGGAACTATTAAACAAGGACCAAACCAGTGTATGGGTTCTAGTTTCCACCAATCCTATGTTTAAATCAACTGGCGAATATTTAGGTGCTATTTCTATCATGACCGATATAAGCTCGCGTAAAGGTATTGAAAAATCATTGATGGAAACCATAATAGAAAAAGACCGGGATTTTTTCATGGTAATGGGAAACATGGTAGAGGCCATGAAACCTCTAATCCAGAATACCATGCACAACCCCTTTGAATACGATACTAAATTCACTTAAAATACTTATTCTCGTAAATAACCCATAACTCCTAAAAATGCCCATTAACCCCTAACCTATAATCTCACTAAAAAACCTGCAACATTTTTCTACTGCCTGTAGTTAGTACTGTCTAAAAAGTAAAGTATATATTGTAAGACCGCTAACTATTGTTTTAGTCCCTTGGTGTAGTGGCAATCATGTGAGACTCTGGATCTCGCGACAGCGGTTCGACTCCGCTAGGGACTATCATTTTAATGTTCATAACTCCTTTTAATTCAGTGTTATCACTAAATCATCATCTCAAATCCAGAATTATCACCAGATGATGCTGTGAACTATTAAGCCATAGTTACGGTGGCCTTTAGTTACAGCATATAATGAATTATTACAAAGATATAAATGAACAGTTGAACAATTTTAAAAATGTAAAAGTCTTTAAACGTAGGAGATTCTTTAATAAAAATGTAAAAGTCTTTTCATCCAACGAATGTAGCTAGTGAATTAATGGGGGTTTTTCATGAAAGATGAAGATATGTGTGATGTTCACTGTATCCACCAGGATTCTGTAAGAGAAGTCAGATCACTGATGCTGGATGATGAAACATTCAATTCCCTTTCTGATAACTTCAAAGTACTCAGTGACCCCACCCGATTGAAAATTCTCTACGCCCTCATGCTGAAAGAGATATGCGTTTGTGACCTGGCTGCAGTTCTGGAAATGACTGATTCTGCAGTATCACACCAACTCCGGTTACTGAGGAATAGGAACCTGGTCAAATTCCGCAAAAAAGGTAAAATGGCTTATTATTCCATTTCTGACCATAAAATTGTGGATATGTTAAAAATGGAAACAGAAATTTCCGATTAATATTATAAATAGATTATACAAACCAATTATTAAGAGATATAAACCCATTATTAAGAGATCATAACATAAAAACAATTGTCGTACCTTTAAGAAATTTAGATTTTTGAATGACTTTTTAAACTAGCCCTTGGTGAAGATAAATTAGTGCAAAATTGTTAATAAACATAAATTATTATATATTATATCAATCTAGTTGAATTAGATAGTTTTTAAAAAAATTTAATTGATTACCTGACAGGATAATAAATACTTGATAAACCGGGGCTCAAATTGGGGAAATATCAAGGTAAATCAAGGTAGATAATACAGAGGGAAATAAAATATTCCCACGTTAAAGAGGTAAGTTTAATGAGATGGTCATTAGTTATATTGGCAGTTTTACTGCTGATAGTAGGTTATGCGTATGTTTCGACCCTAAACGGTCCAATCACCCCTGAAGGTAGGCTGGCCTTTGTAAAGGTTGCCAATCCCGACATGTACCCCGGACACCTTCACTCCCAGTTACTGGCTAAATTTGCCAATGAAAGTGGTTCAAAATCCATTCTAGTGGTTCACTTTGCTGGTGATTCAAATTATAGGTGTTATAAAGAAGGAAATGTGGAGATACTGGAGTTGGCCTTTGTGGACACCCAGGGTACTGGTGCAGCCGGTGATACCAATTACTGGGATTCCCTTAAAATAGCACTGTTCGGTGTTCCTGACGGTAGATACCAGTACAAGACAGACGGAAAGATTTTCACCAACCTGGATGATGCCCTGAACTATCTGTACGGTATTGCTGAGAAAAATGGACAGGAAGGTCCCATACCCATGTACTGGCACGGAACTGCCCGTAAAGATAATCCCATGTTTGCCCAGGGATGCGGATTCCCGTTGTTCTTTGATATTGTACGGAAGCAATACGGTATCATACCGGCCTTCGTGTACACCTTAAGGGGAATGATCATGCCCTACTTCACAGACCCCTACGCCAACTTTGAATTACAGCACGCCACCGAACTCCAGAACTACTACCAGGAAGGTATGATAAACTTCCGATAAATCCAGTTTAGGGGAATTTTTCCCTTAACTCTCTATTTTATTAATTTTTAAAAAAAAATATCTAATTATCCACGGACAACTACTTTCTCCTTTCCACTGTTTCATTTTTCTCTAATTCTTCAAAGATGAAACGGGGACGGCAACCGTAATTTGAAATGCACTCCATTATCTCTTCATCTTCCACCTGGGGGAAGTTATTTTTGACTATCTGTATTATCTCTTCTGGAGAGTAGGATATGCGGATAATTTCAAAGAAAATGTTTAATAGGAAGACCAGGATATCAGAAAGAAAGCTGAAGTCAGTCAGAAGGTCATATTTAACCCCCCGAAACTTGATCATGAAGGCGGTCTGAATAACCACGTTAACCTTCTCCAGGTCCTGGCGATGCTTCAGGTACTCCCTAAAAACTTTAATATAAAAAGGAAACGCTTTGATTCCATTATTTTCCGTCCACAGGCTTAATCCGAATCTATTTTCATCAATAAATTCTGAATCCAGGAGTTTATCGGCCAGTAATACCCCATCATATTCTGCTACCTTCTGGTAAATCTCTTCATTGGTTTCAACACCCAGATCCTGTCTCAGGGTTTTGAAAAATTCACAGAAAACTTCAGAGGAACTCATTTCCATTTTATCCAGGAACAGGGTGGGATCGTATATATTTAGATCCAGAATACGCAGGGCAGAATAGATGTTGGCGGATTTGCCAGTACCGGGAGTGCCAATAATAAGTACAAACTTTCCTTTCTGATTTTTCAGGCTGCGGAACATGCGATATATTTTCCGAAAGGATCTGGTGAACACGAAGTCATGGTTATCCCCTTCAGACTGTACCCGATATTCTACCATGATTGTTTTATTGTAGATTCATTAATATAAATCTATGACCCCTGATCTGGCTCCAGAGAAATGATAGATTACAGATAGGGGAGTATAATGGTATTAAAGAAATATCGTGAAAAAAGCTCTAATTAGTTTATCCCTATAAATTGAATTTTTTCTCTGAATCTCACCAAAAACCTTCAAATCCCTAAATCTCCATTCAATACTCAATTATTATAATAAGCTGATCAATCCTTTAAGAACCTATCAACGGCAATTGGATTCTTATCATCTAATAATTCGGATTATGTTCAGATAAAGATGATCCTGGTAAATTAAAAAAAGGATTAATGTATTCTATGGCAAAGGAAATATTTCCACTCACAATCAATATTAGCGCATATACTGTCGAATATTTCATTTTTACAATTAATACAATAGCTAAATAGAGAATTAGTCTAATTTTGTATGTAATAACTATTATTAAACCTTTTGTCTCGACGTTTATTTATAAAAGTATATATTACCATATTAAAAATGGATATTCATGGATATCAACTGTAGATTTAATTTTAGCTAATTTAATCCATTTAATCTGAATTAGATCAAATAATCAAGCAGTGAATGTTCATCTATAAGCATATCCAGCACACTAACAGATTATGAGGATTACTGGGGGTGGGAGTGATAAAATGTTGAATCGAGTACTGAAAGACTTGGGTAGAATTCAAGGAGTAAATGGATCACTGATAGTGGGAAAAGACGGTTTAATTATAGAAAGAGATGTTTCACCAGATATAGATTCTGAACTGGTAGGGGCCATGTCTTCCGCTGTTTTTGGAACAGCAGAACGATCTTCCGAAGAAATGAAACATGAAAAACTACAACAAGTCATGATTGAAGGTAATAAGGGTAAAACTCTCATGATTGATTCTGGAGAAGCGATTTTAGCGGTAATTACTGATACTGATATAAATCTGGGATTAATACGCCTGGAAATGAAAAGAAGCTCCAACCGGATTGTTGAGATAATCTAGGGGGTAACAAGATGCCAGAATATACAAATTACAATGAATATCTCGAAAATATGGGTTTAGTATTGAAGGAAGGAGCCAGCATACTCTGTCTTAATTCTAACGCAGATATCACCCGGCCAGGACCCTACTGTGAAGAAAGAAAAACACTGGTATCAGCCAACTCTGTGGGGGCCTTAAGATCCATTATCATCACCGGAAGTAAACAGTTTGGAATAGGTACCATGGGATCCATACTTAGAATAGCCGGGGGCGAATTTTCAACCTTGAGGGCAGCCCAGATGATAGATGCCGGGGAATTGGAAAAGGGAGACATTTCTGGTTGGTTGGAACTGGTTAAATTCGATTTTAAAAACTGGGGTTATGGTATTTTAACTCCAGAAAGTGTTGAAGATGGAAGAATTGTGGTGAAACTGGATGAGAGTATGAGCTCCGCAGGAATACCCAACCTGAGCCAGAGTGTGTGTTATTATGAAGGGGGGAGGATTACCGGTGGTTTATCCCAGATAACCGGAGATAAATGGCAGTTTGTAGAAACCAACTGCTGGGGAAGAGGAGACAAATTCTGCCGATTTGAAATAACCAAGATCTGAAAATTTGTAAACCCAAGGAATCTTTACTTAAATTACAGTTACATATTCATCCTTCTTTTCTAAATCTTTTTATTTATTTTTCAAGGCCCAACTTTAAAAGCCCGGGTGTGATCCTGTTCCGAAAAGTTTTAATAAATTAGGATTTAAAGATATTTATAAGTTAAATGGGTGGAAAAATTTATCCTTTACAATTATAAACCTCATTTACTGTGTTAATTAAAAACATTTACTGTATTTATCAAAAATTAATTTAAAATAGCGGTGTTTTATTATGGAAACTGTTAACATTCTGGTTGAGGCCTTACCCTACATCAAAAAATTTCACAAGAAAAAGATCATGATTAAATACGGTGGCCACGCCATGATCGACTCTGAGGCCAAGAGCTCCACTGCCCGGGACACTGTTCTCCTGAAGTACGTGGGAATGAAACCCATAGTGGTACACGGAGGAGGTCCTGAAATCTCCCGTTCCATGAACAAACTGGGAAAGGAACCAAAATTCATTGGAGGATTGCGGGTAACTGACCAGGAAACTATGGATATAGTGAAAATGGTCCTGGTGGGTAAAATAAGCACGGAAATCGTGGCCAACATCGGCCTCCATGGAGGTAAGGGAGTGGGATTATCCGGAAAGGACAACTTGCTCTTAAAGGCCTGTAAACGTTCACCCCAAGTAGTGGTTAACCAGGAAACCGGTGAAGAGCAGATGGTTGACCTGGGACTGGTGGGTGAGATTGAATCCATAAACCCGGAAATCTTGAGAGTTCTAACTGAAAATGATTACATACCAGTAATCAGCCCAATAGGCGTGGATGATAAGGCAGAGACACTCAATTTGAATGCAGATACTGTTGCCGGCGAAATTGGAGGTAAAGTGGGTGCAGAAAAACTAATAATACTGACTGATGTCCCAGGAATCTTAAAAGACCCCACAGATCCCAGAAGCCTCATAAAAAAGGTCACCATAGCCCAGGTCAAGGAACTGATTGAGGATGGCACTGTCCGTGATGGTATGCTGCCCAAGGTCCTCACCTGTATCAGTGCCCTTGAAAAAGGAGTTAAATCCGCCCATATAATTGATGGACGGATTAAACACAGCATACTCCTGGAAATATTCACCAAAGACGGTATTGGCACCATGATAACCCCGTGAGGGAAGTGCATGAAGATAAGCATAGTAACCGATGGACCCTACGGTGAACGGGCCTACGCCACCATTAAAGAGGAATTTGACTGTGACTACGTGGTAATGGAAGCTCCCCAATCCAGTTTCATGGATGAAATCCAACTCCCCCCAGAAACCATGGCCCAACTGGAAAAAGCAGACATCATTTTAACCTATGTTCTACACCCCGACCTCACCCTAGACCTGGTTGACGCCCTTCACGATAAAGTAGAATGGATCATCGTCGGTGCCTGGAGAGGAGAAGGTTTTAAAAATCAGCTAGAAAGCTACGGTAATGTTACCTGCCCCGAGAACATGTGCGACCTAACTGAGAATGGAAACCCGGTTTTTGATAAGTTCGTCTCTAAATTCGGCAGACCCATAGTTCGGGTTAACTGCCAGGGCGATAAGGTGGTTGAGGTGGAGGTTCTCCGCTGTTCACCCTGTGGCAGCACTAACTTTGTGGCCCAGGAAATGGTAGGTGAAGACACTGCCACCCTGCCTATTAAGGCCGGTCTCCGGATACAACATTACCCCTGTCGGGCCCCTAAAATGCGACTGTTCACTGATGATGAGTGTAAAAAGGAAATGGCAGCCAATTTCCACAAGGAAGCCTTCCAGGAAGCCCTTAAAAATAAAAAATGATTTAAAATCGAATTCGTTCCTTTTTTAGTTCATCAATTTTTTTTAACCTATTTTTAACCTCTCCCCATTGATTAACCTCTTTTTTCAAAACATTTTTTTAATTAATCTTCTTTTATTAGCCCTTTTTTCCACCAATGAAAAGGGGTTTAAGTGTAAACTGGTCTGCTCTGAAAATCCCGAAAAGGCCTACATTCATATAAATATTTAATAGGCCCCGTCACCCAACAAATGTATGTGAGAAATATGTTAGAAGTAGCAATTATTGGAGCCAGTGGCTACACCGGAGGGGAACTATTGCGGTTCCTCCACACCCACGGCGAAGTGGAAGTTGTGGCTGCCACCTCCCGGCAATATGCAGACACCCCAGTCCGGAAGGTGCACCCCCATCTACAGGATATGAGTTTGGAATTTACCAACCAATCCCCGGAAGATTTGAATGTTGATCTAGTCTTTACCGCCACCCCCCATGGCGCCTCCATGAGCATAGTCCCGGGACTGGTTGAAAGGGGAATTAAAGTAGTGGATCTAAGTGGTGATTATCGTTTTGATGATATACACCTCTATGAGAAGTGGTACGGCTTAAAACACGAAAACCCTCTGGAAGCAGTTTACGGTTTACCGGAAATGTACCGGGATGAGATCAAAAAAGCCAACCTGGTGGCCAACCCGGGATGTTACCCTACCGGATCCATCCTGGCAGGTATTCCCCTGGTAAAGGCAGGACTGGTGGATACCCTGATTGCTGACTCCAAAAGTGGAGTTAGTGGTGCCGGGATAAAACCTACCCCAGTTACACACTACCCCAATATCAGCGACAACATAGTGCCCTACGCAGTCACCACCCACCGGCACCTGCCAGAGATCCAGGAAAAACTGCAAAAATACGGGGATGTTCGTGTTTCCTTCACACCTCACCTGGTACCAGCAATTAGGGGTATTATAACCACTTTACATTCATTCCCTAATCAGGACATCACCAGTGATGAAATTCAAAAGATGTACCAGGAGCAATACCGTGACGAACCCTTTGTCCGGGTGCTGGATACCGGTGAAATTCCCCGCCTGAGTGCAGTGCGCGGATCCAACTTCTGCCACATTGGATGTTTCGAAATTGATGAAAATGGCCGCTTAGTGGTAGTCTCAGCTATTGACAACCTGGTTAAAGGCGCCTCTGGTGCAGCAGTGGCCAACATGAACCTCATGTGCGGGTTCAAAGAGAACATGTCCCTGGAAAGCTGTGGTTTACACCCCTAAAAAGGGGGTCTTAAATCACCACCAATAACTCCTGGAAGGATAAAACCCGTTCCTGGTGAAAGGCTGTAAATGATTTGAACCAGTGA
Source organism: Methanobacterium formicicum (assembly GCF_029848115.1). Lineage (NCBI taxonomy): Archaea > Methanobacteriati > Methanobacteriota > Methanobacteria > Methanobacteriales > Methanobacteriaceae > Methanobacterium > Methanobacterium formicicum. The sequence goes on from NZ_JARVXG010000013.1 coordinate 13,471, forward strand.
TAAGCCTTTATTCTCACCATAAAGGCCTGAGTTACCGTGATAGGGGTGTGAACTACCACCCCTAAACCTTTATAAACTGGGATACATATAACTTATGAGATGAAAAGCAAAAGGTGAGAATTTCAATAATAGTACCCAGTAAATCCATTTATTCTTAACTACCATGAGTGTACCACTATCCAACATCACCACAGTGTGAGTTTACACCTTCAGTATCCATTTATTAGAACCTAACCATCCTTTAAAACAAAATATTCTTATTTATTGAATTTTTGAGGTAAATCCTATGAAAACCATGATCCTGTTTTACTCACGAACCAGGAAAACTGCCCTAATTGCCAAGACACTGGCCCATGAAATCAATGCCGATTACCTGGAGATCACGGATCTCAACAACCGGGGAGGGGCCTTGAATTATCTTAGAGCCTCAGTAGATGCTTTCCGTGAAAACAAGACCCTGATTAAACCAAAAACAGTGGATCTAACTGACTATGATCTGGTGTATCTGGGGAGTCCCACTTGGGCGGGTAAACCCGCACCAGCGATCATCACCCTCATTGACCAGTGCAACTTCCAGGGTAAAGATGTGGTACTCTTCGCCACCATGGGCAACTCCGGGGGGAAGAAGGTTATCGAACGCATGAAAGAAAAAATTGAACCACGTGGAGGGCGCTTCATCAAATCCTTCCTGATTAAAACTGGTAACAAAAACAGTGAAGAACTGGTGGAAGATGTTAAAAAGATCGTTAAAGAGGAAGACCTTACACTCTACGGGATATAGATTAGAACTCGATAAGATTATTAAGGCAACTCGATAAACTAATTAAAGTACTTAAGATCATTAGGGAAATACGAATCAGGGAAAAATATTTAGGAGAAAAATAGAAGGAATTCCCCGATAATGATAATTTCCCCAGTAATAGAGAATATATATTCTATAATAGAGAATATACAGGTTTATATAATTTTTAATTTGACTAAACTAACTGGTGATTAAATGGTAAAATTTGAAAGATTCATAGAATCGTACAAACCTCTCATCGCCATCCCAGTGGCCATCACCATCATTTCCCTTCTATTAATCGCCCTTGTAGGTGTTAATCAGGGAATAGAACTTAAAGGTGGTACGGAAGCAGTTATAAATCTGGATAAATCCATCAGTCAGAGTGATCTTCAGTCACTGATCAGTGCTGATTTTCCAGGTCAACAGGTGACAGTTAAATCTGTGACCAACAACCAGGCCACAGTGGCCATCACTGGAGACGTTGATGTGGTTAAACTGACATCAGTGCTTAAGGGCACCGGAACTATTTCCAGCTATAAATCTGTGGGTCCGGTGTTGAGTGCAGAATCAATGACCCAGATCTACTATGCTCTGGCCTTTGCCTTCATATTCATGAGCATAACGGTGTTCATCATCTTCCGTGATGTGGTTCCCAGTCTGGCAGTTATTTTCGCTGCCTTATCTGATATCATCATTGCCGTGGGGGGGATGAGCTTATTCAACATACCCCTGTCCATCGCCTCAGTGGGTGCACTGTTAATGCTTATTGGTTACAGTGTGGATACCGATATACTCTTAACCACCCGGATTCTTAAAAGAACCGAAGGTACCGTAACTGAAAGGGCAATCGAGGCCATGAAAACTGGTTTAACCATGTCGGCCGCAGCTATTGGTTCCATGGTAGCACTGTATCTGGTGGTTATGTTCCTGATACCCGCTGCCCATACCCTGGCGGATATAGCTGCCGTGCTTATAGTGGGACTGGTGGCCGATGTCCTGGCCACCTGGCTCATGAACCTGGGAATACTAAGATGGTACACGGAGGCACGTAAATGAATATCAAGGAATTCCTCAAGGACAAACAGGTACTGCTACTGGTAGTACTTCTCATTGCCAGTATTGGTGCCATCTCCTACCTGGGTATACAACAGGGTCTGGATTTAAAGGGTGGTTCCACCATACAGCTCCAGCTGGAACAACCAGTGGACACCGCCACCATGAACACAGTTACCGCAGTACTGGATAAAAGGCTGAACATTTTCGGGGTTAAAGACGTTAAAGTTTACCCCAGTGGAAACCAGAACGTTATTGTCGAGATTGCAGGGGTCCAACCCGATGATGTGACCAAGATCGTGGGGAGTAATGGTAAATTCGAGGCCAAGATCAACAACCAGACAGCCCTGGTGGGATCAGACATCACCCAGGTGAAATCCTATCAGGTTACTGGAACGAAATGGGAAGTTCCCTTCACCGTTTCACTGGAAGGTGCTAATCGATTCGCCAAGGTTGCTCAGGGTCAGGCTGGAGTACCGGTGGAGATGTACCTGGATGACCAGTTGATTACCTCCCCTGAGCTTTCTGCGGAGCTGGCTAATGGGCAGGCCTCCACTGATGTGATGATCAGTGGAAGTGAAGCCACCAAAGAAGAAGCACAAAGTCAAGCTAAAAGCATACAAACCTTATTACAATCTGGTGCATTGCCGGTTAAGGTAAAAATCGTTGGTATAAGCAGTGTTTCCGCTGATCTTGGTGACCAATTTATTAACGGTGCTTTAATTGCTGGTATACTGGCCTTGCTGGTTATTGCCGCCATTATCATTGTCAGATACCGCAGCCCTCTACTGGTGATACCCATCATGTTAACCAGTATTGCCGAGTTGATACTGGTTCTGGGAGCAGCGGCCGTGGTTCACTGGAACATAGATCTAGCTGCCATTGCCGGTATTCTGGCGGCCATTGGTACCGGGGTGGACGACCAGATCATCATTACCGACGAGGTGCTCAAGGGCTTCCAGGAGAAGAAGAGAATTTCTGGTGTGCGCCGGCAGATTAAAAAGGCATTCTTCATTATCTTTGCCTCAGCCGGAACCCTGGTAGCTGCCATGTTACCACTGGCCTACATTGGATTCAGCAGGGGAGCCACCGGAATAGGTATACTTTCTGGTTTCGCCTTCACCACCATACTGGGTGTTCTCATTGGAATATTCATCACCCGACCAGTGTATGCCAAATTCGTGGAGATGGTTCTGGATAAATAGGAAAAATATCCAGTATCCTGAACATGAACCGGGAATATTACCCCTCCCGGGTAATAAATTCCCTTTAATTTCTTTTATTTTACATTTATTTTAAAGTCCTTAAAAAAATCCTTTTAAAAAGTTTTTTTCCTGATTTTGAATTGTTATTCTCATTACGGGCCTTTCTTAAATGTTTTATTGTCCCCTAAACTAAAGGATAATCTTATAAAATATTATCTGAATATATTTTGGTGTATATGATTTGGATGAAATTTTTATATGATAACCAGGTTGAAATTATCGGATAAGAAGGTATTTAATGGAGAATGGTGAAACATGAAAGCTCCCCGGGAATTGAAGGTAAAACCTATTAAAAATGGCACAGTTATTGACCATATTAACGCTAATAAAGCCCTGAAAGTCCTTAAAATACTGGGACTTCCCAGTCCAGGGATATCAGTGACCCTGGCCATGAATGTACAGTCCAGCCAGATGGGGAACAAGGACATTGTTAAAATTGAAGGGAGAGAACTGGCATCTCGGGAAGTGGATGAAATTGCGTTGATCGCCCCCCAGGCAACAATCAACATTGTTCGGGAATATGAAATCGCCGGGAAAAGCAAAGTTAACCTACTTGACGAAATCAGCAGTATTCTGGAGTGTTCCAATCCCAACTGTATAACCAATACTGATGAACCAGTAACCACCCATTTCACCGTGCTGCAGAAGGAACCTCTGATACTCCGCTGTCATTACTGTGAACGTATACTGGATCAAACCGATGTGGAGACCCAGTTTAAAGTTTACTAAAACACTTTAAGTCTATAAACACAAATCTTGTGATAGAACCAATAAAAATAAAGAATATTAATTGGTTTCTGATTAATTTTATTTCATTCTCATTTAACAACTTTATTTATCCAAAACTCATTTAGAACTAAAC
>NZ_JARVXG010000014.1 GCF_029848115.1 Methanobacterium formicicum
TAGCCTTGTGTTGTGATGAGCCCTGCTAATAATACAGTTAATATGGTGGTTTTTTCAGCTGATTTTGGTGTATATTTGTGTATTTTTTTTAAGTTTAGTCCTGATTTGCATAATTTGAAGAAATCCTCTATTTTTCCTCTTATAGGTTTATATCGTTTCCAATTTTGTATTTTTTGGATTAATATCCTTGTTAATATTTTGTATAGTCTTTTAGATTTGATTTCTGTCTTTTTATCTTTGAATACGCGTAATGGGTAAGTTAATTTATCTTTGAGTTTTTGTAGTTTGAATTTTTCTTTTGGAAAAATTAAAGGAACAATTTTGTACTTGGAAATGCCGATTTGGTAGTTTTCGTATTTGTAATATCCTCTGTCGAAAATTATAGTGTCTCCTTTTCTGATTATTCGTCTTTTACGGAGGTTTTCCATTATTTCAGTGAAGATTTTTGTGTCGTGTGGTGCCCCAGAATGGATTAAAATGGCAACAGGCATTGCAGATTCGTGTTCTATGACTATAGTGGCTTTAAATCCTATGTAGAATCCATAAGAGGATGCGTAGCTCCATTTTAGATTTTGTTTTTTTAGGTATTTTTTTGAGCGATGTTTACGTTTGGTATTGTAATCTAAATCCACAGGGGTGGCATCAACAATAAATGTTCGGTTTCCACGTTTTTTAATTGGTTTAGTTTGCATTAATATGCTGTTTGTGATTTTAACGTATGTATCTGGTTTGAATCGTGAGATGAATTCTGAAATTTGAAGTGCGCTGGGCACTTCATTTATTTGGAAGAATCTTTGCAACTTTTTATCTCTTTTAAGCTCATAAACAACGAATTCAATGTTTGTATTGAAAAATATAGCTGTGAATGTTATTTTGGTTGATAAAATCATCATATTGATGTTTTTAACACCTTTAGAAGCAATTATGGTTCTTGATTTTCGAGAACCGATAATTTTAAATATTTTTTCTAACAAGATATAGTTTGGGTCTTCTTTACTGTAATTTAAGTGATGCTTCATTTTTTTCACCAAACAAATATATGTAAGCACTAATACTTGAATTTAACGGTTTAGAAGCCCAATTATTCTTATAAAGTTAAAATTAAATTGTATTTTACGAAACTAATTATCAATTAGTTCATAAAATATGAAAAACAAGAAGGAAAACCATTCTTTCAACAAGAAAAATCTAAGACCCTAATTATTTTTATCTTGAGAATTTTTTTCTTTTTCACGACTGATATTGGATGTTACTTAAAAATCGTTTAAAGAAGGAGGTAATCAACCGTTACAAATTGTACAGGTTGAAATGCCTGCTGTTATCATTAAAAAGTCAAGAGGGAATATAAACTCCGCGATAGGATGTTTAAAGAATATCTAAGCACATATAAACCGTATAAATAAACGGAACCTCTTAATGATAGGGCAATATCCTGACGTGGTGTTCATTAGTTATTACCTTCAAGTTAAACTCCATAGTAAGAAACTTTGAACTTACGGGGAGTATTGTTCCTAAAATAAAACAATTTTTTGTTTTCCTTAGATCTCAATCTCTATTTTATTGAAATTAACCACAGGTTTCTTGGCATTTTTAGGGCCGGGTTCCAATTTAATGAAACCTTCTTCTGCTAATTTATGCACCCTTGGTTGAACTGTTTTTAAATCTTTGTGAAGTATATAGGAAAGGTTTCTTATGGATGTAGGGTTCTGATTTTTGATTGTGTCCAGCATTTTCAGATCTGACATATTTATTTTAAGATCCTTTATGAAGATGGTTTCAGATTGTTTGACTTCGGCGTTTGGGTGTTCTAGGTGGTATAACCAATCTTCTAAATCCAGTGGATATAAAACATTTTTCGGGTCTTTTTCCATCAACCTTTTTAAGTTATCCATTGAACCGTATTTTTCCTTTAACATTTCCACCAATTCGCTACCTTTCATCTGGCGAACCAGTTTTATTATCATAATCCTAACTCCTCTCTTATTTTATCTTCCACAATCTTACCTTCTCTGATGATGTGCTGATAGATAATCTCGTATATTATTTCTGGATCATGGATGGATAACTGTTTTCTATCTGGATGGATGTGTACTCCATGGTAATAGTTATCCACTTTGAAGTTGTCTGGCATTACAACTATTGCCCATCCTCGCTCAGTTACGCGAAAGTAGATGGTCCTACTTGCTATATGCACCGAATTTCTACTTTCATCTTTCATGTTACCCTCTGTTCTACATCACATATAAAATAGTTGAGGTATAAAAACCATCAGTCGATGTTGGTTTAATTAATATTTTTAATAATACTTATTTATTGATTAATCATATAATAATTCTATTAAACTTTTTGAAAACTTTTCGGAAAACTCAGATGAACATGTAATTCATAGAAACCAGTTGTGAGGTCATTCCCACTTGGGAACTGGTGGAAGAATCCTTTCAGATAATCCACTCACCGAGTTATATCCTCTCACCGAATTCCATCACCTGGCCGGAAGGCTATTTCCGCATGGTGTTTCCACCAAAAATATTATTATGTTATCACACAATAACATATTTGGGGGGTAAAATTTCCCTCTTCTTTAAAAATTGTAAAAGGAGGTGAAAAGGATTACCAAACATTTAGAAACCAAGCACTACTTTCTATTCCTAACCCTTTTAATGGCCATTGCTTCTTTGAGTCTTATTGATGATTCTGCTGCAGCCAGTATGATCTATGTTAATGGTAGCTCTGGTAATGATGACTGGGATGGAGAAACACCAGAAACTGCCAAGGCAACCATACAAAACGGGACCGATACTGTGGATCCCGAGGGAACAGTCTCGGTGGCCGATGGAATCTACCCGGAACACATCATCATTAACAAAAACCTGAGCCTCCTGGGGCAGAGCACCAGTGGTACTATAATCGACGGAACCAACAACGGCCGACCACTGACCATCAACGGTTACACAACCATTGTTAACCTGATTAACTTCACCCTAATCAATGGAAATGTAACTGGAACCACTGCCCGTGGTGGGGGAATCTACAACGAGGGTAATTTAACTTTGACCAACTGTAACTTAATCAACAACACCGCCAACGGCATCATTGCATATGGTGGGGGAATCTGGTCAGAGGGTACCTATGATCACGGTGCCTTAACTTTGAATAACTGTATGGTAGAGGGTAACACTGCCACTGGAACTGGAGCCATGGGTGGTGGAATTGCTGCTTACAATACGGTGAACATCAACAACAGTAAAATATCAGGCAACCTGGCTGAAGCAACAGGGTATGGTGCTTATGGTGGGGGAATAGCTGGTTTAATGGGTACTCTGACCATTACCGATAGCCAGATCACTGGTAACACTGCCAAAAGGGGAACCTTATCCGATGCTTCTGGGGGAGGAGTTTACCTTGATTACAATCAATTCACCATCACCGGCAGCCAGATCACTGGTAACGTCGCGGAAGGAAATGGTGGGGGAATATACGCCTACGTCAGTAATGATAGAGCAAATTTCAACCGCATAGTGAACAATTTACCCGATGCCATTTACTACACCTACGAAACTGTGGCCTTTGATGCACTCTACAACTGGTGGGGACAGAACACTGGCCCTGCTGACGGGAGTATTTCTGGTAACGTGGACTATGACCCCTGGCTGGTTATGAATTACAGTGCCAATCCCACAACCATCCAGCAGGGTGAAACTTCTACCCTGACTGCTGATTTCAGATACGATTCAGATGGAACATTCCACGACCCTGCACTGGGCCACTTACCAGACGGTATACCAGTGACCTTCAACACCAACCTGGGCAATGTGGGCAGTAAAACCGCCACATCTTTAACCCTGAACGGTATTGCCACCATCCTCCTGCGCGGAGATGAAGCAGCCGGCGGTGCATTAACCTATGCACTCCTTGACCTGGAAACCAGGTACGCCACGGTGACCATAACCCCAGCCACAGTAAATGCAGCCAGTACAGTCAGCTCTAAAACCATCGGCATGCAGGAAACCGGATTACCAGTAGCAGGAATATATCTGAGCCTATTACTGGTCATGGGTGGACTGTTAAGTACCAGAAAAGAATAAATGGAGGAATCTTATCCTCCTTTTTTTTATATTTTTATATTTTTAAAGTTAAAAAACAAGAAAAGTACTGATTTTTCATATCGGACTCAGGTATGGTCCTAAGGCCTTGAAATTCTATTATACAGCTGGAGGAATGCAATTCACGTTCTTATCAACAGACTCTCCTTTTATTTTGTCAACAGACTCTCCTTTATTTTTATCAATAGACTCTCCTTTTGTGAATTTATTCACCAAAAAAATAATCAGTATTTATTAACTTGTGAAGAAAAACATGGTGATGGAATAGTATTATTGTTTAAAATAGGAAATTCTCAAAAATCTGGATAAACCACGCACTATCTGGATTAGATCACTGCTATGGACTTAAAATACATTGTATTCAACTAAACACATGCATTTGCAAACACCGGTATTAAAATCAATGGAGTTATCTAATGGAAAACGCGCTAAATAGGGGTCAACTGAAAAAAGAGCTATTTACATTTTTAATTATTACTTTTGCCGCAACCTACATTCTTCAATTTTTTGTTTTCAATAGGGAAGGCTACATATTATCTCCCCTGTCCCATATATGGAGTACTACCCTGGCAGTGAGCATGTTCATTCCCGCCGCCAGTGCTATTCTCTGTATGATTTATTTTAAATCAAAGGCCCTGACCAGGGAAACCAAAATCATATTTGCCTTTTTCCTGCTTTATGCCCTATTGTTTGCCTTTGAAAACTATTGCTGGCCAGTTATGGGAACGGTAATGAACCTGCCGGTTCTTTCCACCATCATTGCTGTTCTGGGAATGGTAACGGTAATTGCCCTGAACCTAAAGAAGAAATGGAGAAAAGGATTGGTGTCCTCCCATTTATCCTTCGGTAAAAATCGTAAATACTATCTTATTTTGCCACTGGCAGTTTTTGCCCTACTTATCCTGGAATACCTTACACTTAATTTCACTGGATTGGGCACTCCCCTGACCGAATTTGATATTTCTGCATTTATAGTAACCTTAGTTTCTTATTTCGTTTTATATTTCTTTACAGAGTGGACCTGGTATTTCGGAGAAGAACTGGGATGGAGAGGATACCTCCAGGACAGATTGTTCCCTCTTTTGGGAAGTTATAAAGGTGTTCTGGTACTGGGGGTTATATGGGGTGTCTGGCATTATCCCATGAATGCCCTGGGATACAATTTTCCAGGACAACCTATTCTGGGTAATATCCTGATGACGGTCTTCACCATTGTATTTGGTATTATCTTGAGTTACGCGGTCCTGAAGACAGGGAGCATCTGGATAGCGGTGGTAATGCATTTATTTAACAACAAACTGAATGGTGTTATCTGTGCCTACATAGCCTATTCCCCGGATGTTCTCCTGGTTAACGCCCTAAGCTGCATATTTTTAGGGATATTAGCCCTGGTACTTTTAAGATCCAAGGTCTGGAAACAGGTTGAAAAGATCAAGTCCTCTAAACAGGTTAAAGATCAAGTCCTCTAAACAGGTTAAAGATCAAAGCCTGGAAACGGGTTGAAATGATCTAAGGCCATGAAAATGGTTCAAAAAGTTCCTGAAATCAATAATCTCTAAATATTTATCCTTCATTTTTTTCAGTTACCTTCATTTTTTTCCAGTAGTACTTCCACCTTCTCCACAGTTATTACTTCTACCTTCCGTCTATACGAATCAACTTTCCAGCAAAAAATAGTTATTAAGTAAACACTAACATATGTAATGGGGATGGGGGGTGTACTTTTTTTTAGTTATTCCCTTCTTTATCATTTAATCCCATCGACAAATTAAGCAATCACTGTAAAAGGAGGTGAAAAAGCTTGAAAACCAAAATTATCCTACTCATACTAACCATTTTTTTAACCATCACGACAGCCAGTGCCGCTGATTTCTATGTTAACCCTGATACTGGAGATGATGATAACACCGGTACCACTCCGGGTGATCCATTTTTAACCATCAACAAGGGTGTTACCAGTGTAACTGACCCTTCGGATGTGGTTAATTTGGCATCGGGAACCTACAGTGATGTGGGGGACTACAACATTGACGTAACCCAGAGCATGACTGTGCAGGGTGCCGGGGAAGGACAGACCATCATTGACCCTCAGGGTAACGGTCGGGTGTTCAACATCAGCAGTGGAGTTAACTTCCTGCTGGTGGGGGTAATCATTCAGAATGGTAAAGCACCAGACGGTTCTGAATCTCCTGGTGAATCAGGAGGTGCTATAATGAATGGGGGCAACCTCACCGTCATTGATTCCACCTTCACCAGCAACCTGGCTGGTAATGGTGATGCCTGGTTTGACTCCCAGAGCGGGGGTCATGGTGGGGCTATCTTCAGTACCGGAACACTCACCATAACTGGATGCACCTTCAACACCAACCGTGCGGGTAACGGTAACAATGCAGGGTTCCAGGCCGGAGCCGGAGGTCATGGTGGGGCCATCTTCAGTACCAACAACTTCACCATCACCGACACGGTCTTCAACTCCAACACGGCTGGTAACGCCGGTAGCACCGGACAACACGGCAGTCCCGGAGGATCCGGGGGAGCCATCTACAACCTGGGAGTATCCACCATAACTGGATCCACCTTCAACCACAATGCCGGTGGAAACGGCAGCCACTCGGGCTGGGAATCAGCCCAAGGAGGATATGGTGGAGCAATTTTCAGCCTCAATGGCATGAACATCACCAACAGTAACTTCACGGCTAACCACGTGGGAAGCTGGGATAACGGAGACACCACGGTCAACGGTGCGGATGGTGGCGCCATCTACACCATTGGGAAGTTAAACACTACTGGTTGCATCTTCACTGGTAACCTGGCTGGCGATGGTAACAGCCAAATTGACTTTACTGGCGGAGATGGTGGATCAGGAGGTGCAATTTACTGCCTCAACACTCTCGAAGTCCGGGATAGCACCTTCCAGTCTAACCAGGCTGGTAACGGGGGAAGCAACAACCGTGATGAAAACGGTGGAAACGGAGGTAACGGTGGGGCAATCTATGCCGCAGATCTCCTCCTATCATCATCCACCTTCACTGCTAACCTGGCAGGTGACGGTGGTAATGCCAATGCCGAAGACGATGTCTACGCTGGTAACGGTGGTAGCGGCGGGGCACTGTACATCATAGGAATCCTGAACATGACCCAGTCCAGTTTCAACAGTAACCTGGCTGGTGACGGAGGTAACGGATTCACCGCAGGTACCGCTGGTTCTGGTGGGGCCATCTACATTGTGGGTACCCTGAACATCACCCAGTCCAGTTTCAACAGTAACCAGGCCGGTACCGGAGGTAGTGGGGCCACTGCCGGATCCGGTGGAGAGGGTGGTGCTATCTATAATATAGGACTATTCGAGATGAAAGATACCATCTTCTCTTCCAACCGGGCTGGTAATGGTGGAGAAAACACTGGACAGGGAAATGGTGCCAGTGGTGGAAGCGGAGGAGCCTTATATTTAGTTGGGCTTTTAAACTCTGAAAACATCAGCTTCCAATCCAACCAGGCGGGTAATGGTGGAAATGCTCTGGGAGCAGGATCACCTGGTCTTGGTGGCTCAGGAGGGGCAATCTTTGCCCTGGGAGTTCTCAACCTCAGCCAGGGTAACTGCACTGGAAACAGTGCCGGTACAGGTTCTGTCCCTGGATTTGGGGGTGCACTGTATATCTAACCACAGACCTCGGTAACATTGGCAGTAAGACTCTGTTAACCAACCTGTTCTATGGGGCTGCCGGAGGAACCCTGCGGGGTGATGAAGGAGCAGGACTGGCCACTGTCAGGTCCCTGGTGGACTATGATACCAGTGTCTTTGCCCTGGTAACCATAACTGCCAATCCCACTGATGCATCCAGTGTGAATGCGGCCACTACTTCCACCAGAAATACTGTGGCCATGCAGAACACCGGGATACCTCTGGTGGGAATGATTCTGGCCCTACTCCTGTTAATGGGTGGTCTGGTCAGTGCCCGGAAAATATAAAAAAGAGTGGGGGAGTGAAAATTTCCCCAATTAATTTTTTTTCTAATTTTGCACTATTTTATCTTTAGGAAAACTTCTGTTCCTTAAACCCGGTTCTCTTTCTGGTCAAAATAGTCCAGCTGGTCCTGGATTACGTCACTGAGACTGTATTCAATCCGGGCACCTATCTTCTGGATTTTCTGGTTATCACAGAGGAGTAGTGGTATCTCTGATGGTCGGAAACGGTCGGGGTTGAACTCAATGGTCAGGGGTCCCTGGTCCGTGCTGACCCTGATTCCCTTATCCTGGATGGTGTACTCCAGCTGGTTTTCCAGTATCATCTGGTCCACCCTGGTCTTGTCGAACTTAACCCCAAAGATAGGGTCATCTACCAGTTCAGTGGGGTTGTCGATGGTCTTGCTTTCGTCGGCTTTAATGGTTTCAATCTGGTTTATGTTCCATCCCGCCCTTTCCAGTCCCAGTAGTATGTAACTGAGGACGGAGTTGGTTCTCATGGATCCCTGGTTGTACACTTCACCGGCACGTCCCTTACTGGCCAGTACCTGGTATCCGTGGATGATGTCGGTTACATGGGACCAGTCCCGGCAGGCATTGAGGTTGCCAATGGTTATCCGGTCAGTCTCCTGGTACTTCAGTTTCATGATCTGGTTGGTGATGATGGAGGTCACGAACATCATACCCCTACCCGCCCCTTCGTGGTTGAAGGCCCGGGAAACCACGGTGTCCAGTCCATAGGAGTGGTGGTAGTTCTGCATCAGGAAATCCCCGGAGACCTTGGACACGGCGTAGGGGGACATGGGACGCAGGGGGTTGGATTCACTGATGGGCAGCTCGGGGATTTTCTCCGGTTCGGGGAAGATGGTCTTACCCGAATCTAGGGCACGCTGGTACTGTTCCGGGGAGGATATGACCATACCGTACACTTCACTGGAACCAGCAAACACTATCTTGGCGTCAATATCCTTGATCCTCACGGCTTCCAGGAGATTGGCGGTACCAATGGTGTTGATATCCTGGGTGTCCAGGGGGCGGCGGAAGGAAAACTCTACACTGGACTGGGCTGCCAGGTGGAAGATCACATCGGGCTGGGAATGGTCCAGGGCACTGGCCAGGGAGGATATATTTCCCAGGTCTCCCTCCAGCATCTTAAGTTTGTCCTTAATAACCTTATCAATCAAGTTTTTTTCCATGGCCACCATATCTTCCGGCCTTATAAAACCATAAACATCTGAACCTTTATCTAAAAGTTCTTTAGCAAGATATGAGCCCACAAATCCATTAGCCCCGGTTATGAGGACGTTCTTTCCGTTCCAGTTCATACTAATATACTCCCTTCCTTTTTTGCGATGTAAAAATTTTTATTGCACTTATACTTCCCTTTTCTGGCGCAAGGTAAATTTTCTTAAGCACATTCTATTTTCTTACTTAAACACATTCCATTTTCTTAAACACACTCTAAAATTTTTAACACACTCTAAAACAATAAGTTCCAGGTCAAAATTACTTAGATTATAGTACATCCCTAAAATCTTATAAAACTATTTGAATTCTTTTTAAGCAGGGCTTCATCTTAGGGCTCATGGTTTCATTTTGCTCATGGTTTCAATCAGACCAGGGGAGAAAAAGGGGTATCCCAAATTCGAAAGGTTTATTATTACTGGTAAGGGAATAATTATTGGGTGACAGGGGGATTTAGTGTTAATGAAATCCGTAGGGATTATAAATTTTATAGCATAATTTAAGAAAATATTAGGGATTTTAATGAAAATTTAAAGGTTTTTAATGGAATCTTAGGGGTTTAATAAGAATTTAGGGGTTTTACAATGTTTAAAAGGTGTTTTTAATGGCGGATAAGGTTAAAACTGGGTGGGCAGTTCTCTTCGTTGTTTCTCTGTCTCTGTTTATCATTGGACTGGACAGTACCTTTATGAATGTGGCCATGATGTACCTGGTGAAGGATTTGCACACCACCCTGGGGAATGTGCAGTCTATAATCGCTGTGTACACCCTGGTCATGGGGTGTTTCGTCCTCTTCGGGGCGAAAATGCAGGATGTAATTGGCCGGAAGAGGACCTTCCTAACCGGGGCCATTATTTACGGTATTGGTACGGTTATTGCCGCTACCAGCCTCAATAGTAGTATGTTGCTCCTGGGATGGTCAGTTATTGAGGGATTCGGGGCAGCCCTCATGTTACCCGCCACTTCCGCCATAATCACCTCCACCTACTCCGGACCCCGGAGGACCTTTGCCCTGGGATTCACCGCCACGGTCTTCACTGTATCTGTGGCCATAGGACCCCTCCTGGGAGGGTTCCTCACTACTTTCTATTCCTGGAGGTGGGGTTTTGGACTGGAAACCATTGTGGTCCTGGCCATACTCCTCCTGTCCCGGCACCTCACTGAATCAAAAAAGGTGCTCCAGTGGTCGGATCTTAACATCAAGGGGGCCCTGCTCTCGGCAGCAGGGATATTAATCGTCATCATCGGTGTGCTCCAGTTAAACACTCCCTACACCTGGCTCAACTACGCGGGGACCATCATCAACCCGGTGGGATTTGCGGTGGCCATGGCCATGATCCTCACTGGAGTCATTCTCCTGGTGATATTCTTCTTCTACCAGAGGAAGCTCATCCGGCAGGGTAAAAAATCATTCATGAATGTGGACATCCTTAAAAGCCGTCCCTTCACCTTTGGGGTGGTTTCCATACTGATCATGGCCTTGATCCAGGCCGGTATTTTCTACCTGGTTCCTCTCTACGTGCAGACCCGTTGGCAGACCGATGCCCTGACAACTGGCCTGATACTCCTGGCCGCACCCCTGGGGAGTTTGCTCTTCTCCCTCAGTGCCAGCAAGTTGACCCGGTACCTGAAACACAACCACCTGGTGTCCATTGGTTTTGTGGTTTCCATGGTGGCCATTTTAACCTTGTACCTGGTATTCCTGGATTATGCCAATCTAACCATATATCATCTAATCCCGGGTCTCTTTATACTGGGAGCAGGGCTGGGACTGGCACTTCCCAACCTTAACAACATCATTCTCTCCAGTCTGGATGAGTCCCAGTACGCGGATGGTTCGGGGATTCTCAGCACCTTCAACAATGTGGGGTCATCCATTGGAACTGTCCTGATTGGGCTTATCTTCTTCATAGCCGTCTATTTCAGTGTAGCCAGTTCCCTGCCGGTGGAATACCCCCAGTACCAGGACCAGCAAATCCTGAACCAGGATATCTATTCATGGGTGGACCAAGTGTTACACCCCAACATTACCAGCATAGAGAAGGACCACAACCTCCGCAGCCTGACCTTATATTCCGGGGCCCAGGGTATGCAGTTTGCCTTCCTTTCAACTGCACTACTCCTGTTTGTAGGGTTCCTGTTATCCTTATTTATCAAACCGCCCCCTATGGAATAGATTTGAAATGTTATTAATCATTTTTTAACATTTTTTTTAAAAATCATTTCAAAACTTTTTTTAAATTCCATTTAACACTTATTTTTTTTAAATTATTTTCATTTTTTTAAATTTCATTTAAAGATTTTTTTTAAAAATCAGTGGATAAAGTAATTGATACACGCAAAGAAAGAGTTTAGAGGCACCGGGGTAGATATAGGTGCATTTGAAGATTGTGTTTTCCTAGTGATTAGTGTAGTTAGGTTCACTTGAATATTTAGTGTACTCAGGGTAACTAATGTAAATAGGTACACTTAAATAATTAGTGTACTTAAAGTAACTAGTGTAGATATGTACACTAAAAAAATTGGTGTACTCAAAGTAATTAGTGTAGATGGGTGCACTAAAAAAATTGTACTTATAGAGACTAATGTAAAAAATTCACAGGTGTTAACATGCCAAATCTGCCATTAGGAATCCCTTCAAATCTTGATAAATATTTTTTTAACCGCAAAAAAGAATTAGCACAATTAAACATATTCTTAAGCGGATTTAAAGATGATATAGCCAATCAATTATTAGTTACTGGCCGTAGGGGTGTTGGAAAATCATTCCTTCTGATGAAACTAAAGAGGGAACTTCCGGACAATGTGCTCTCGGCCTACCTTGATCTATCCAAGATTCATGGCATACAGAAGGGTAAGCTGACTGAAGAAAAGGTCATGCACAGTCTCTTTGAAGCCATGTTAAACTCTCTGAAGGATAAAAGTACATTAATGAAGATTTACAACCTTAAAGACTCTCTGTTGAAGAAAATATCCCCTAAAACTTATGATTTCAAGGGAGCAGGTAATCTTTTAGGCATACCTCTACCACAGGTGGATACTGATTATGAAAAGTTGAGTTCCCTGGTCATGGAATTTCCCCAGAATGTTGTGGATAATAACCGTCAAAGTATAGATGGATTTGTTATTATACTGGATGAATTTCAACTTATTGGAGAATTTGAAAATCCAGAAGCTTTTTTTTGGTTGATAAGGAGCTTTACTCAGGATCAGGATAATGTTACCTACATTTTCACTGGTTCTACTTCTGCTGCCAGTGAGATAGTGGATCAGATAAACGGTGCACAGGGTGCCTTTGGGGGTAGGATGATCCAGTTTCCAGTGGAACCATTCAGTGAAGAAGATACCTATGATTACCTAAAGGAAATGATCCCTGAGATTAAATTCACACCGGAAGGCCTGAAAAGATTTTACAAGTGCACCGGCGGATACCCTTCCTATATAAACAGTTTCTGTAACACTATGTCTGGAGGGAGGCCCTATGATAACCAGATGGTTATTGAAGCATTTTACAGTAAATTAGATCAAATAGCCATAATGTGGGTGACTATATGGTCTTCTCTTTCTGATTATGAAAAGGAGATCATTATAATACTGGTTGAAAATGGAGCATTAAACTGGAGTGAACTGTTATCCCAAGTGGATTATTCCAATAAGACCCTGCTTAAATATGCCAATCGGTTAAAGAATAAGGGAATCCTGTCCCACATTGACCGAAAGTACACCATTGATGATATGATGTTACGTTCATGGTTAAAATATCGCCAGGAAAATGATGGATATTACCCTCCTTAACTTTCTATTTTATTTAAGTCCTTTCAGTAATTTCAGCCCTATTAGTTTCTTCATCCTCTAGGAGGTTATAGGGGTTATTTCATTTTTGAAAATAGTAGGGTAATTTTCAATAACTGAACCTTTTTTTTAAAATAAAAATTTCAGAAAATAGAGCAAAAAAATAGAATTCACTTCCCTTTCCGGCCCTGGTTTAGGAGGTTTTCCAGGTTTATGTTCAGGACTTCGGCCAGGTTGAATATAGCGGTAACCACGGATTCTTTGGCGGCTATGGCCTCGTTTTTAGCCTCCTTCACCCCGTTTTTAAACCCATTAACCGGCCCCTCCACTGCCCAGTCAGAGGGTTCCTTCAGAACCTGCAGGAAAGCCGACAATCGGAAGAAAAAGGTCATCAGCCGGTAAATGGGCAGGAGTAAAATGAAGGGGAAGTAGCGTTCAATGTTGTTCCGGGTGGTTTCCGGGGAGTTCTGGTAGACGAAGACAATGACCACGGTGTCGATGGCCACGTAGAAGGCGTAGAGGAGCAGGGCCACCACTGGTATTATGTACAGGTAGAGTCCCAGTATGGGGAAGAGGGCCAGTACAAACACCCACAACAACCGGGGGAAGGCGATGGTGTGGTCCACCAGGAGGATCCTCTGCAAGCCCATGAAGTTGAAGGAACGGTAGGTACACTGTTTGAGCCTCTGGACCCGGTTGGATAGCTTGGTAGTGATATATTTCCCGATCATGGCCAGGCTTTTATCCTGCCAGGCAATGCTCACCATGTCCCGGAATGAAATATCTTCCCGGCCAATGGGGCACTGCTTTTCCTGCATGGACGCCACTTCTATCTGTCCCCGGGCCCAGCGCACCCTCTGGCTGTAGAGGGTGTCGTAGTCGGTTATGGCGTCCACGTAGGCCACGGCCTCTGGTACGTGGACAATGCTCACCTGGCGGTTGTGGAGCATCATGGTCATGTGCATGTCCTCGGCCACGGTTAAGGGCCAGTAGCCCCCTACTTTACCTACCACTTCACGCCGGAAGGCGGAAAATGCACCGGACATGGAATAGATGGAGCCTGCAAAGGACTGGTAGCTCCGCTCGAAGTTGAAGGCAGTTATGTACTCCAAAAATTCACAGCGGGAGAAGAAGGTTTCCAGCAACCCATTCTTCTCCCCCTCATATTTTCGCACCTGAATGGAGGAAGTAACATCCCCGGATCCAGGGGGTGTGATGGTGATCTTGCCGATTGTGCTATCGTCGATGCTAGTATCTTCGTGGAAGTGGGTTATGACCTCAATGTCATGGAAGCCATCTATCTGGATGATGTTGCGAATGGAGTTAGGTGTTATTCTGGTACTTTTACCAAAAACCATACCTGACTCCGGTACCATGATTTCAATGTAACCGGTGGCTGCACCAACCTCTGGTTCCTGGACAAAGGGCACTACTATGTTGTGAATGGCATCGGGGGCCATCTTGGCATCGGCATCAATGGTGATGATGATACTGCCCTTGGTCTTCTTGAGACCGGTGTTCAGGGTCTGGACCTTACCCGTATGGGGTTTGGCAATGATTCTAAGTCTTTTACCATGGGATTCGGCTTTGGATTCAAATAACCGGGCCTTGTTCAGGGTACCATCAGTGGAACCATCGTCCACCAGGATGATCTCCATCTTACCATCGGGATACTCTGATTCTACCAGTGATTCCAGGCAGATGCCGATGGTTCCTTCTTCGTTATGGGCGGGTACCACCACGCTGACCTTCGGTAAGGCATCATCCTCCACTCCCTTATCCACTTTTCGCCTGGTCTTCTTGGAGAAATAGAGCTTGAAGGGTATGGGCACCCCGTCAATGATTATGGTTAACAGTAACCATGTTCCCCAGACCAGAATAACTACCCAACTGGGATCCTGCATTTTATTCTATATCCTTCCATTTTTTTTTTAAATGATTCGAGGCTGTCCCATAATTAACTTTTATT
>NZ_JARVXG010000015.1:2500-5000 GCF_029848115.1 Methanobacterium formicicum
CTCCCATATAGTCTTGTGGTGTGTTGATAAATACCTTTTGGATTGGTTCCAGTAGTGCTGGTTCAGCCATCATTATAGCACCGTAGACTGCCTTTCTTATGGCGGGCAGGACCTGTGCTGGTCCTCGGTGCACGGCGTCTTCGTGTATTTTGGCATCCATGAGTTTGATTTTGATTCCCATTACCCTTTCCTTGGCTATGGGCCCATCGTCCATGGCACTTTCGAAACCTTCCAGTAATAGTTCTTTGATCTCGTCCAGGTACTGGATACCACGGGTCATGTTGACGAAGATGCTCTTGTCATAGACATCCCATACTTTTCGGGCCTGTTCTTTGGGTAGTCCGTATTCCTGGAACTTGGCAACGAGGTCTTTACCTTTAACTCTGCCTTCTTTGATTTCTCCATCAACTATGGCCTGGTAAACTGCTTCGTCCAGTGGTTCGATTTCTATGTAGAAACGGTTGTGTTTGTTGGGTGATTTTCCTTCCACTGGTCCGGCAGTTCCGGCAATGGTTTCCCGGTATACCACGATGGGTTCGGATGTTTCGATTTCCACACCTTTCTCATTGATACGGTAGGCAATGATTTCCAGGTGGAGTTCTCCCATACCAGCCACCAGGTGTTCACCGGTTTCCTCGTTGATCTGCATTTTGACGGTAGGGTCTTCCTTACCAACCTGACGCAGTACTTCAATGAGTTTGGGTAGGTCCTTGGTGTTTTTGGCTTCCACAGCCACAGTCACCACTGGCTCGGAGATGTGTTCTAAACCTTCGAAGGCATCAATTTTTCGGTCGATATCACAGATGGTTTCCCCGGCCACGGCGTTTCTTGCTCCAGTGATGGCCACGATGTTTCCAGCTGGTACCCGGTCAGTGTTTACTCTCTCTGGTCCGAAGTATACCCCTACTTGCTGGGTTCGTGCTTTTCCATGGCTTCCCACCATGAATATTTCGGTTCCTTTCTCCAGGGTTCCACCGTATACTCGTCCGGTGGCTATTTCACCGGCGTGTTTGTCTATACTTACGTCAGTTACCATAACTGCTAGTGGTCCGTCAGGATCGGTTTTAAGCATACCCTGGCCTTCGGGACTTTCAATGTCTCCAGACCAGATGCTGGGTACCCTGTAAGGCTGGGACACGTTAGGGCTGGGTAGGTGTTCCACTACCATTCCCAGGAGTACGTCGGATAGTGGTACTTTCTGGGCTAGTTCTTTCTGTTTTTCATTGTTACAGTAATCCAGGATGTCGTTGAAGTTTATCCCGGTTTTCTGCATGATGTCCACGTTTATGGCCCAGTTGTGGTAGGCGGATCCGAAGGCTACGCTTCCGTCTTCCACTTTAACCAGCCATTCTTTTTTGAGTTCTTCCGGGGCCATGTTGCTGATTAGCTTGTTGGCACTGGCAATGATCTTGACGAATCTCTGCTGGAGTTCCTGGGAATCCAGTTTGAGTTCGTTGATTAATCGGTCCACCTTGTTTATGAAAAGTACTGGTCGTACATTTTCCTTGAGGGCTTGTCGGAGTACGGTCTCGGTCTGGGGCATGATTCCTTCCACTGCACATACCACGACCACTGCTCCGTCCACTGCTCTCATGGCACGGGTTACGTCTCCCCCGAAGTCCACGTGACCGGGTGTATCTATAAGGTTGATTAGATAGTCTTCATCCTTGTATTTGTGAACCATGGACACGTTTGCTGCATCGATGGTGATTCCTCTGGCCTGTTCCTGTTCGTCGAAGTCCAGGAAACGCTGGTCTCCAGCCAGTTCTGAGGAGATCATACCTGCTCCGGCCAGAAGGTTGTCGGATAGGGTGGTTTTCCCGTGGTCGATGTGGGCTACGATACCGATGTTCCGGATGTAGTCCGGTTCGTACATCAGGTCTTTGATCTTACTGATCATCTTGTCTCGTCTGCTCATACAATTCACCCGTTAAAATGAGTTGGTGATCAACCTTAGTGGGCTGATCTGGCCACTCGTTCTTTTTCCTCCTTCTTACCAACGGCAAAGCTTCTGGTATCTGCTTCGGCGGCCAGTAATAGTTCTTCTGCCAGGCATTCTCCAGCGGATTTTTTCCTCTTGAACGCGGATTGTAGTGCTCCTCGGGTTATGAAACCTATGGCCAGGTCCACCCTGCGCTGTGGTGCTATGTCCACTGCCACCTGGTAACCTATTCCCCCGTATTTTATACGGGTGGTTTCTTCTCGGGGTGCGGAGTTTTCCACGGCTTTAACCAGTATTTGTACTGGATTTTCCTTGGTACGCTGGTTTATAACTGTGAATGCTTCCTTCACTATGTTATATGCTTTGTTTTTCTTTCCTGAGTTCCTTTCGGTCCTCATGATCTTGTTCATTAATCTTTCCACAATAGATACTCTTGATTTGGCGAACTGTCGTTTAACGTGTCTTCCCATGGTATGGGGGACCATTATTTCGTCCAAGCAGATGTAGTTGACCAGTCCCAGGTCTTCTACCTTGACTTCTTCCAGTTCCCAACTGTCA
>NZ_JARVXG010000016.1:0-10000 GCF_029848115.1 Methanobacterium formicicum
AGCCTTTAAATTTAAAGGCTGATACCTAATTTCTTTTCTTTTTACCCGTAATTTTTTTCCTATTTTAAAATCAAATCTGTGCACACTATTTTTTTAATCCCTGATCACAGGTTAACAAGCTTAAGAGATATTTAAACCTTACAGTCACTGTTTCTTTTCAAAATTAAATCATAAAATTTATAATATTCTAGAAAAGAAAGATAATTTAATATAATACTATAACGGGGATTTTATTATGAAAAACGTAGGGATAAACGGATACGGTACTATTGGAAAGAGAGTAGCAGATGCTGTCGCCTGCCAGGACGACATGCAGATCGTTGGGGTTACCAAGAGAACCCCCAATTTTGAAGCCCAAATGGCAGTAGATAAAGGATTCCCACTCTACATAAGTGCACCCGATAGAGAAGACTTATTTGAAGAAGCAGGAATAAAAGTAACGGGCACCATCGATGATCTCTACGATAAAGTGGATGTTATGGTAGACTGCACACCCGGAGGAATAGGTGCTAAAAACAAGGAAGTCTACGCTGAAAAAGGTGTTAAGGGAATATTCCAAGGTGGAGAAAAACATGAACAGATTGGTCAGTCCTTCAACTCATTTGCCAACTACCAGGATAACTGGGGAGCAGACTTCTCACGGGTGGTCAGCTGTAACACCACCGGTCTCTGCCGAACCTTGAAACCAATTGATGACCTGTGTGGTATCAAGAAAGTTAGGGCGGTTATGGTACGTCGGGGAGCAGATCCGGGACAGGTTAAATCTGGTCCCATAAACGCCATCGTCCCCAACCCACCAACTGTACCGAGCCACCACGGTCCTGACGTGCAAACCGTGATGTACGACCTGAACATTACCACCATGGCCCTCTTGGTCCCCACCACCCTCATGCACCAGCACAACCTAATGGTGGAACTGGAAAACACACCATCACTGGATGAGGTCATCGAAAAACTGGAATCCACTCCAAGGGTGGTATTAGTGGAAGCAAATAAAGGACTGGGTTCAACTGCCGAGATAATGGAGTGTGCACGGGATTTAGGCCGACCTAGAAGTGATTTGAATGAAATAGCCGTATGGAAAGAATCTTTAAACATTAAAGACGGCGAACTGTTCTACATGCAGGCCATACACCAGGAATCAGATGTAGTACCTGAAAACGTGGACTGTATCCGTGCCATGCTGGAGATGGAAGAAGATCCAGCTAAATCCATTGAAAAAACCAATAAAAACATGGGAATAATGTGAATATATTATTTCCGTCTCTTTTTTAATTTTTTTAAAAATTTCCCTGGCAAAACTCCTTTCTAACAAGTTTTAAACTATTAATACCATAAATAGTAAGATTACGTTTAAAAATAGGAAGAGTTATATTAAAATTTGTGAGTCCTAAAAAATCACATCATCCTGAAATTCTGTTAAAAAATTCTGGAGCATTACATGCAGGGACACCTTAAATCTTTAATTTCAACCGTCAAATCCCGGAATGATCTGGTTGTCGTACTGTTACTCCTGGTTTTAGTGGTGGCCACTCGCCTACCCCTGGCCGGCAAATTTCTTTACGAGTGGGACTCGGCGAATTTCGCCCTTGCCCTAGAAAGGTATGATATACTTCTCCATCAACCGCAGCCCCCGGGTTATATCCTTTTTGTGGGTGTGGGCAAGGTTTTTAACCAGATTTTCCCTGATGCCAACACCACTCTGGTGTTCATGAGTATAATGTTCAGTATTTTGACGGTTATTTTAGTGTACTTCCTGGGTAAAGATTTGTTTTCAAAGAAAGTTGCCATAATTGGCAGCATATTACTCATATTCAGCCCTATCTTCTGGTTCTATGGAGAAATCGCCACAATTTATCCCAGTGAATCTTTTTTAGCCATATTAATAGCTTACACATCTTACCAGGCCTTTAAAGGTAGAAAATCATTTTTGTACATTTCTTCCTTGGTTTTAGGCCTGGCCGGAGGATTTCGCCAGGACTTAATCCCTTTCATGTTTCCCCTATGGATGTTTTGCCTGTTTTACCATGACCATCACTTTAAAAGGGTGGTCACTGCCCTGGCAGTTCTGGGCGTATCCATCCTACTCTGGCTGGTACCTAGCATTATCCTTGCCCCGGGTCTGGAAAACTATCTACATGCCGGAGGGCATTTTTCAGCCTCTTTCACCACCAGCTCTGTGCTATTTGGGGCCCCATTATCTAACCATCTTTTAATGGATGGCCTGTTATTTTCATGGTTGATGATTGGTCTGGGTTTTATAGGGGGATTTTTAATTGTGATCTTCCTCATCTGGAAAAGGAAAACCCTCCTGGACCGGAAAATGCTTAAAAATCCTCGGTTAATTTTTTTAGGCCTGTGGATACTCCCTTCACTCCTATTTTTAATATTTGTACCATTATCCAAACCAGGTTACACCTTAACCTTCTTACCTGCCCTCATTTTAATCTTAGGTTATGTGGTAACTGGATTTTCACAGAATTTAGGAGTAAAATTTAATATTTCGCCAGGAAAGGTAGTGAGTGCACTTATAATAATCTATGTACTATTAAACAGTGTTTATTTCCTTTATCCTTACAATTTAAATGAAGAGAGCACATGGGAAACCCAGATCGACCATATGAACACCACGGAAAAGATGATACTGGGGTTGGACATGCTGTTCATGTACAACCAGGAGAAGATCACCATCAATGACCAGAATACAGAGTGGCACTTGGAGGTGATTGGTAACCTGTCCCAAAACCGGCCCCAGAGTACTCAAATCATTATAAGGGACATTATCCGTGAAGACCAGGGCTTCAGCTGGAGGAAAGCCATGTATGCACTCCCAGAATACAGTGTTTACTATCTCTTTGATTCGGGTAACTCCCAGCTAAAAAGTAACAAGCTCAACAACCAGGTCTCAGCTTACTACGGTAAAAATCACACCTTCACCATCTCCCAGTCCAGTGCATTGGAGATCCCCATAAATTCTTCCACAGAAAGGATTGTATGGATAATGGATAACCGATCACCCTTTTTCCAGGAACTGCAAAGTCAGTTAGAAATTAAAACAATCCATCTACCCAATGGTTTGAATATCTATTACTCCGAGGTTAAGGGTAAAAAATTGGACTTTGAGGTGGGGGGATTTGAATTCAAAACTACCAACAACCCCTCCTAACACTTAACTCTTTTATTATTCTAGGGGGATCTCCGGTGGGATTATATCATTCATCAGAAGGTGGATGTTAAAATTGTACTCATCCCACTTCCAGTTGGAGAAAATATATGAGAATTGAAAAAGAGAAAATGAAGAATAGTGAAATTTAAGTTTAAATGGAATACAAAAATAATTAATTAAATTTATTCCCAGTTATGGTCATTTTTGACCAGGACTAAAATCATAACCCCCTAACAGAATCTGGTGAATTGTATGGAATGTCAAGATTATTCCCTTAACCGTCAAACTGAAAGAGAAAACCTCAACCTCAACCCTCTCCAACGTGGAGGGGTGCTTCCTCCTGAATCACGGCAAGCACTGTATGAATTTTCCGATGGGTACAGTGTGTGTGATTACTGTGCTGGCCGCCTGGATCAAATACCAAAACCATCCATCAACAGTTTTCTGGAAGATATTGCCAATTTTATCCAGGTAGATCATGCCCGAACTGTCCATGGAGCACGGGAAGGAAAATTCGCAGTTATGCATGCCCTTTGCCGGCCAGGAGATACCGTGGTTATGGATGGTAACGCCCATTACACTTCTCACCTGGCAGCAGAACGTAACGGGCTAAACATAGTGGAAGTTCCCAGCAGTGGAGAACCAGAATACCGTGTTGATGCAGAAGGATACCATGAAACCCTGGATGAACTCAATGATAGGGGAGAAGATGTGAGCCTGGTTCTTTTAACCCATGTAGATGGGGATTACGGTAATGTAACTGATGCCCGTGCTGTTGGTAAAGTTGCCCATGATGCCGGTATTCCCTTCCTTTTAAACTGTGCATACTCCATGGGACGAATGCCCATAGATGCCAAAGGATGGAATGTGGATTTTGCAGTGGGAAGTGGCCATAAAAGCATGGCCGCCTCCGGACCCATAGGCATACTGGGTGTGCAGGAGGAGTGGGCCGATCTGGTCCTGAAACGATCCTCCCTGCATCAGGTGAAGGAACTGGAAATGTTGGGGTGCACCAGTCGCGGGGCTCCCATTGCAACTTTAATGGCATCTCTGCCCCATATCATTAACCGGGTGAAGCATTGGGATGTTGAAGTGGAAAAAAGCCGTTACTTTGTTTCTGAAATGGAAAAAATCAGTGGAGTACGCCAGATCGGTGTGCGACCAACTGAACATGATCTGGTACGATTCGAAACACCATTTTTCCACAGAATCGCAGATAAACATCCACGTAAAGGTTTTTATTTATATGAAGAGCTTAAACAGCGCAACATCGTGGGTATCAAAAGGGGACAGACCCAGTGGTTTAAGTGCAGTGTCTACGGTTACAGCCAGGAACAGGTGCACTACATAGCCCATTCCTTTGCTGAAATTGCCGATAAATATGGGGAAATGGCAGATTAACTTCCGGTACTTAAAGTTCTGGACAAATTCTGAGGGTTAATGTCTTGGAGGTGGATTCATGGATGAAACGGATGAAAAACCATCAAAAGCTCTAGTTCTGAGTGGTGGGGGCATCACCGGAACAGCATGGGAATTAGGTGTCCTTCTGGGACTTGAAGAAGGCGGGGTGAAGGTTACTGATGTGGATCTCGTGGTGGGGACATCAGCTGGTTCCAGTATAGGTGCCCAGATCACCAGTGGCCTCCGCCTGGAAGAACTCTACAACCTACAGCTCAAACCAATCATTGAAACCAAGGAAAGACCAGTGGACTTTGATGGACATGAATTCCGTCAGATGATGGCTGCAGCCATTATGAGCTCTCCTGATTCTCAAACAGCAAGAGTACGTATTGGAGAGGCCGCACTGAATGCTCCCACCATGAGTGAGGAAGAAAGGTTGGAAATAATGGCTTCTCGCTTGCCTGTTCATGAATGGAATCAGGAGAAAAAACTTATTATCAATGCCGTTGATGCCCAGACTGGTGAATGGATTAAATTTAGTCAGGATTCTGGTGTTCCCCTTTTACTTGCAGTATCAGCCAGTTCAGCTGTTCCCGGTGTTTATCCTCCCACCACCATCAATGGTCGTCGCTACATTGATGGGGGTATGAGTTCCGGTACCAACGCCGATGTAGCCCAGGATTACCAGAAGGTGCTTATAATTGTAGCCGAACCCACTATGGTTGCACCGGCAATGGGACCCACCATGCACCGCATCACCTTCCAGGAAGAGGTTAAACAACTGGAAGAATCTGGTTCCCAGGTTAAGGTCATCACCCCTGATGAAGAGTCACTGGAAGCTAAAGGGCCCAACCCCCTGGATGCAGAGTTTCGAAGCGCAGCTGCCGAAGCCGGACGTAAACAGGGGCAAAGAATAGCTGAAGAAGTGAATATTTTCTGGGAATAATCATGTCCCCCGGGTTTTAAAATTATTCCCCTTTCATATTGAACTATCTATTTTCAATTAAGTCATCTTCAACTAGTATCTATTCAAACTAATTTATTTTCACACTGGCCACGTATTCGTACCTATTAGGGGTTTTTTCACGTCCAGCATCATCAAAAACAATGCGCACTGTTTTTCCAAGGTGTTCTGCTGCCAGTTTAATATGGTAGAGGGCAATACCCATGTCAATTTTGATATATTTCTTCAGCATTATGGCCCTTAAAATGTTCGGTTTGAAAGAATAAGCGTGAATAACATGATTATTACCCTTAAAAAACCATGGCTGGCTGTTTGTAGCAGAGGGGGCCAGGCGGGCTGCTTCCAACAAAGCCCCAATGTAACCTTCATTTTTAATGTCGCTTATTTTAGGGAGTGGTTTCCTATTGAATTCAAGATTACTGGTTCGGTGTAACTGAACCTTTGGCTTTCCAAAGGCCATTAAAATAATGAACTTAATGTCTGAACTTTCCACAACCCGTTTTTTTGGTTGGGGGATCCCCTGCCAGCAGCTGCCCAACCCATGAGCTGAGAAGAAAAGATCCATCTGCTGGAGCAGGAAGCCAATGTTGGTCTTGTATCCCTCTTTATTTTCTGAAAATACAGCAAGGTAATAGGGTGCTTTTTTCATCATCCGGGGATTAACATCATCTGAGGAGACTATCTTTAAATCTACCTTAATATCATCATATAAAGGTTCCAGGTTGTTGACCTGCTCCAACACATTCTGTAACACAACCTCTTCCAGAGGTTCCAGATAGTAATCTCTAATGGATTTTCTCTTGAATATCTGAGGGTAAAGATCAACCATGTTATAAAATCCCCCGGGACCATATATCAGAAAATTATAAGAATAAATGGAAAATTAGAATTTCATCTTGATTTATACTTTTTATCAAAGTTACGCCATGATTTAGCTATATACGGTTCGCATTTATCTAATTCGGTTAGAAGGCACATTTTTATGGTTTCACTCTTAATTTCTTCATCTTCGTCAATTTTTTTGTTTATATTAGCAAATACCTGATTTATAATATCTTTTTTCTCTTCCACAGTGTAACCAGCATCAATTGTGGCCTTTTGCAGTGACCCTTTAATTTTATTGGGATTAAACGCTTCAATTCTACCCTTATTTTTTATTACCTTGGTCAATGAAACACCCCTTTGTTAGTAATCTATCCCTGGTAGTAATCTATCCCTATCCCTTGATATTTTTTTCTAAAATAACTGGTTCAAAGCCGTTCCTTGTACTTCACTTCTTTAAATAACATTTCCACCATGGTTCCCTTCTTTATAGTGATGGTCATGGTTCCATTCAACTGATTAACCAGGCTCTTTACCAGCTGTAAACCCAGAGTTTTAGGACTTTCTGTTATTTCCGTTTCAGGTATGCCCACCCCATTATCTGCTACTTCCAATTTAAATAGCCCATTATTTTTATTTAGAGTTATCTGGATTTTTTTCCCTTTTATTCCATCAGGAAATGCGTGTTTCAAAGAATTGGTAACCAGTTCATTGATGATCAGTCCTAAAGGTATGGCTGTGTCCATTCCCATTTCTATATCCGAAACCTTAATTTGGGTTTGGATAATTCCAGTTTCCACCCCGTACAAAGAGAAAAGATTGGATACAAAGCTTTCCACATAATCTTTAATGTTTATATGGGTCAGATCCGGTGACTGGTACAGTTTTTCGTATATCATGGCCATGGATTTAACCCTGCTCTGACTTACCAGGAGAACATCTCTATAATTCTCATCAACGTAGCTGGACTGGAGATTGAACAGACTGGAAATGATCTGCAGGCTGTTGTTAACCCGGTGATGAACTTCCCGCAGTAAGATAGTTTTTTCTTCCAGGGATGATTTTAATTTATCTTCTGCTCTTTTACGATCGGTTATGTCACGGGATACTGACAGAGAAACATCCTGCCCTTCGTAATTGATGATGTGGCTTTTCACTTCAACTGGTATCTCCCTTCCATCTCTGGTTATCACTACCACCTCGTAGGTGCTGTGGCCCTTCTCCAGGAGTATTGCACCAGTATTTTCCGGAATTTTTATGTCGGGGGATATTATGTCCGCGGGACTCATATTCAGGAGTTCCTCTTTACCGTAGCCCAGCTTCTTACTCATCACTTCATTGACTTCCAGGAACTTCCCGGGAATTCCACCGGCGGCCATGGTATTTACCGATATCATATCGTTGGCTTTGTTAAAGATTTCGCGAAACTTCTTTTCACTTTTGGTAAGGTCTTCTCCCGAACTTTTAATGGAAACCAGATTCCTGTAAACCAGGAAGTAAATCAAAACAGCAGTAACCACTACAAATAAACTTCCTTTGAACATGGCCAGTGTGGTGAATAACTGCCTATTACCTACAGTGAGGTTTAACAATTGATCGGAAGCAATAATCCAGATTATACTAATTACAAAATAAATTAATGCTATTTTAAGGGCACTGTAACCGGGATTAATGGGTTTATGGGATTTTTGCATTTTCGCCCCCTTTTATATTATTTTTCCCCTATTAATTATAAATCTTATCTTTTATTCCATAATGATGAAAACAAGCCTTAGTTTATGCTGTAAAATTCGCATATTACCTCAAATTAAAGATAATTCAAAAAAAGAAGGTTTTTTAAAATCTATCAAATTTATAGATAATATAAAAAATGGAAAAAATGTTTTTTCCAGTAAAAATAAATTAGATCCTTTTATATCTCTTCAAAAGGCTGCACAATTACGAATCCCTGGCCCTGGAACTTTAACTGGAATGTTTCACCACTGTCCTTTCCCAGTAAAGTTTTGAAGTCCACGTCCGCCTTGACTGAGGGGGTTAAACCACCGGACCAGGCCACAGTGGCATTGGGATCCGTGTAAACTGGTTGATCCGGAGTTACCACCAGGGTGATGGGGGTGAAGTGAGTGGTTATAGCCACCATACCGGTTCCTTCCAGTTTTACCTGGAACAGACCTCCGGCAGACATTCCCACTCCTGAGCTCATCATGGTTATGTCCCAGTCAATCTGGTCTTCAAAGGCCAAAAGGTCATTTCCATTGACGTAAATCCGCTCGTTCTGCAGATTCAAAACAACGACTTCTTTCCCCTGATCTGCCAAGTATACCTTTCCCTGTCCTTTCATTTTCATTAAAGTGCTTGTTTCCCCAGTAACTGCCTTTTTAACAAATTTATCCAGGCCATGTTCAAAGGTTCCCTCCCTTTTGAATTTAACATCACCGGTGTAGGCTACCATGGCTCCCTTTTTGGACCATACCTTACCGTTGAGGTTTATGTTCAGCAGGTAGTTGTTTTCAATTTCGAATGTTTCACCAGAACCTGGTTTCTCCATGGTTCGGTTGATGAAGTCATCTACTGAGTATTTGCTTGAAGATCCTTCACCCGGTGTGGTGACCGCTGGTTTGATCTCCGGGCTTTCAAGAGTTTCCGGGGCTACTTCTATTGATTCACCACAGTTTGGGCAAAATTTTCCTTTAACTTCAGTTCCACAGTTGGGACAAAACATATTCACACCTCAATTTTTTAGTCTATTCCACCTTTAGTAAGTCATCAATAAGTATTGTATGATGGATATGGTATTAATTAATGAATTGTTTTTCTAAAATGGATGGTTAGATAATTATTTTATATCTGTAAAAAAAAGGTAATTTGTCCTGAACTTTAAATTAAATCTTAAAAAAAGAATAGTTTCCTTTATAAAATTTTTATAACAAAAAAAGGCGGGAAAACTTATTTTAACAAACTTTTCACGTCCTTAACAATATCCAAAATGGCAGTTTCCAGGAGTGATTCCCCCAACTCCCGGTTGACATCAATTCCCTGTTCCTGAACCTCACAGGCCCCCCTATCTATACCTTCATTGGCCTGGCGTGCTTGGTCAAGGCCCACCATTCCCACTTCAGGGTATTCTTCAAAGTTACAGTGCTCAACCAGACAGGATACATCAGCCATTCCCAGGGCCATCCCCATGGAAAGTTCACCTGTCCCGGCATGGGGGCCCTCGATTTCCACGATCCGGTTGTTGAATATTATTTCCAGGTTCAGTTTTCCCCTAACATCATCCAGGTAATCCTGAATGGGTACATTTCCACCGTGCCCATTAACCAGGACCGCTGCTTCTAAATTTAAGTTATTTTTGGCCTTTCTTAGGGTGGGAATAAGTTCTTTTTCCACCAGGGCCTGGGGAGTGAGGTGAATCCCATGTTTCACATATTCGTACTCTGTGGCCCCATAAAGTATCCCTAAAAATTTGGCCCCAGTACGAATTGAAGCCTCAAATGCCAGATAAGACGCTATTTTAGAGTCAGTATCAATGGGGAGTGCTGCACCGTGGTTTTCCAGGTGGGAACCCACTGCCAGGATTCCTATTTTATTAACCTCCGGTGAAATTACCCGTCCTGCGGAATATCTCAGTTCCATCCTTTCCCACC
>NZ_JARVXG010000017.1:7500-13369 GCF_029848115.1 Methanobacterium formicicum
TGCTGAAAAATTGGATGGAATTGTCCTGCACCGTGTGGAAGAAGAAAAACTTGAAAAAATCAGACACCGCACTGGTTCCACCCTTAAAGGAAAAATCGATTGGGGTCGCAGGATAGCCCTAGCCCGTAACCACACCGCCACTCACCTGCTGGTGGCCGCAGCCCGTAAAGTTCTGGGGGACCACATATGGCAGGCCGGGGCACAGAAAGGTGTTGAAAAATCCAGAATTGACCTGTCCCATTATCAACGTATTTCTCCCGAAGAACTCAACCAGATTGAATTACTGGCCAACCAGTGGGTAATGGAGAACATTCCCCTTCAAACCCAGTGGATGGACCGTACCGATGCCGAGAGAAAATACGGCTTCATCCTCTACCAAGGAGGAGTGGTACCTGGAACCAGTATCAGGGTAGTTCAAATACCCGGCGTGGATGTACAGGCCTGTGCCGGGACACACTGCGATTTCACCGGCCAGATCGGCATTATAAAAGTCAACAGAACAGAAAGAATCCAGGATGGAGTGGAACGCCTGGAGTTCTCTGCGGGTGAAGCTGCAGTCCAATCCATGCAGAAAAATGATGCACTGCTCAAGGAAAGTGCCACTGTATTTAAAGTGGAAACTAACCAGCTGCCCCAGACCAGTGAACGGTTCTTCACCGAGTGGAAGGCCTTCAAAAATGAAATTAAACATTTGCAAAAAGAAGTAGCCAAACTTAAAACCGGATCCCTCGTTGATCAAACTGAAAAAATTAATTCCCTGTCTGTTTTAACCCAGGAAGTGGAAGCAGACATAGGGGAACTGGTTAAAATGGTTACCCAGCTCACTGATGATGGTGGGGTGGACGTGGTTGTTCTTGGTAATGGAGAGGGCAAAATTGCCGGTGCAGCATCCCTCAAAGCTTTAGACCGAGAAATCAAGATCAACGAGATCATTAAAGAAGCCGCAGCCATCATGGGAGGTGGAGGCGGTGGAAAACCTAACCTAGCCCAAGGAGCTGGACGAGAAGGGGATAAAATTGGTGATGCACTGGAGTTTGTTTACAACACCCTGAAGGACAAGTTAGCCCAGAAAAACCTTAATGGATTTGGATAAAACCCAAATCACTGATTGGAATAACCATAATAACAGATTTGTAAAAAAGCTAAAATAACAGATTATTGGTCTAAATCTAAAACACATTGACCTTTCAGGTGAATACATTGAAAAAAACCATTCAAGATATTAATCAAAAAATCAAAGAGGGAAAAGCCATTGTACTCACTGCAGAAGAAGTGAGCAGCCTGGTTATGGCGGGTGAAGAACCCACCGCCCAGGATGTGGATGTGATAACCACCGGTACCTGCGGTATCATGTCGGGAACTGCCGCCCTATTCCATATACCCGTTGCCGAGCCAGGATCTTTCAAAAAAGCTCACAAGATCACCCTAAACGGTGTGCCCGGATTCCCCGGACCATGCCCCAACGAATGGTTAGGTTCTGTTGATTTGATGGTCTACGGAACTTCCCACAGCATCACCGATCCCCAGTATGGTGGAGGATTCCTATTTAAGGACCTGCTTCGAGGTGAAGAGATTGAAATTGAAGTGGAAGATGTGGAAGGAAACACCATAAAGTCCACCGCCAGTTTAGATGACTTTGGCACCGCCCAAATGATTGGAACCCGTTTCGCCTTTAAAAACTACACTGCATTCACCAATCCCGGTGAAGATTCTGTTTCATCCATATTCAATGCCATTAACATGGAAGGGCCCTTTAAAGGAATTTCCTTCTCTGGTTGTGGCGAACTTAACCCCCTGCAGAATGACCCTCAATTGAATTCCATGCATAAAGGTGACCGGTTATTAATAAACAACGGTGAAGGATTATTTATCGACACCGGGACCCGTAGCACTCCAGAAAAACCGAATATGATGATAACTGCTGATATGAAGGATATGGACCCTCATTATCTCGGCGGTTTCCGTACAGGAGCCGGGCCCGAGGTCTACAACAGTGTGGCCACCGCTATACCCATTCTGGATGAGGAAATTCTCCAGAGGACCTTCATTAAAAATGAGGATATAGTTCTACCCATTGCCGATGTCAGAGGTCGACACAGTGTTTTAAGCCAGACTAACTACGGAGTTTGGCGGGACGTTGATGAAAGACCCACTTATGAAAGGGAAATGTGCCAGAAATGCAGCACCTGCCTGGTTGAGGAAAGATGCCCTACCCATGCCTTCCAGAACCAGGAATTGAACCGGGTACGCTGTTTTGGTTGTGGAATGTGTGCCTACTCCTGTCCCTTCGGGACCTTCCAGATGAAAAGGGGAAAGATCACCATGGACTGGGAAGGTCAGGAAAAAGAATTAGAAGTTTGCTGCCGACAGTCTGATATCAAAAGAGCTCGGGAAATAGCCAGAGAACTTAAAACCCGGATTGAAAAGGGAACATTTCTATTGAACCCCCTTTAATTATTTTCCTTTTTTGGTCATAGCCTTTTTAGGCCATAGATTGATACACTACTCTGCACTGATACATTCTAAAAGTCCCAATATCTCTTCCAGGACCTGATTCCTGTTTTCTACAGTCAAATTAAAAATAACAACATCTTCCCTGTTCTTCACCTTTAGAATAAATGGGTGGCGGGATCTCTGGTGGATAACTGCCACCACTGGTTTTTTACTTTCCAGTACCTCCCAAACCACCGGGGAAAAAGAACTACTTTTCAGTTCCATGGGTGCAATCTCGTCTATGAACATGTAATCAGAGGTTTCAAGGGCTTTTTCCAGGGCCAAAACTCCTATTTCCCGAATATCTTCCAGATTAACCCTGTATTTACCAATAGTTGGTCCTTTATCACCTTGCACACTGGCCAGGATTCCTTTTCGACCAGAGGCTATGTCCAGGATATGAAATCCTGTTCTTTTACCATTTTCCAGTATTGCCGGGCAGTGCATTCCCCCAATGGAATATCCCTGGGCCCGAACCTTGTTTTCTATTTTAAAGAGGATGGTGGTTTTACCCACTCCAGGGGAACCGGTTATCAGTATGTTCATGGTATCCAGATGTGATCTTGTAAGAGATTTATGACCTTAAAGGCAGCGATTAAAAAATTTTAAGTATAAAAAAAGGGAATCCTCATCAGATGATGTTCTTTAGGGTAGTGGAGAAGAAAATGAATCCTAAAACCAGGCCCATCAAGAGTGCCATTACTAAAAATAGAACAATTGTGCCGGTCATAGAGCTCTTTTTCTCTTGCGATCCGTAATATTCGTCCAGATCATAACCTCTTTTCACTTTATTCCCCCGTTTATAATAATTTTTATTAGAATTTGATTTATAACCCTTATTTTTTTTATGTCGGTTATAATAACCCTTATCCCCCTCATATTTTCTTTTATAAGGTTTTTTATTTTCATATCCGTTATCATACTCCTTATTATAACCCCTCTCACCAGAATCATACTTATTATCTGACTCATATCCCTGTTTGTAACCTTTGCCTCTTCCAGGAGTCTGTTTAGTAGGAGATGAATACGGATTACTTTGATTAGTGTCCGGGTGATCATCAGTATGGTCCTCAGTTAGGTGGTATTCTTTAAAATCGGCACCCTGATGATCTAACTGATTATGATCCTTATTTTTGTCTTTAAAATTATCAAAATCCTTATATTCTCCAACTATCTCATCATTTTCATGATATGCTTCATATGGATCTTTATCATAGTCATCCCAATCCTGATAGGGTTCCTGGAAGCTCTCCTCTTCAGGGGAGTATCCACCACGCAGATACTTCTGCTGGAGAGGCTTCTCACTAGAGTTGAAAACTTCCCGACCACAGTTAGGGCAGTACCTCTCCTTTTTCCCTATTCGAGCACCACAATTTTCACATATCATCCTGAACCACACATACCATCCCCAGATCTGGAAGTGTTTAATTGCGATTTTCAATTGGGCTTTATGGTAATAATAAGAACCATTACGCCAAATTTCATATAATTTATGATTATAATTTTATCTAAACATACATAAATCATTTTCCAGTTAAAATAAGATGGTATTACCACGGAAAAGCCATTCCCTAAAAATTATAATTAATAGGTTAAGACATGTGCAGGCAACTATTTTTTTAAAAACAATTTCAGGCGACCTATCATTTATTAGCATTATCCATCAAATAATAGTAAGAAGGGGGTATTTCTTTATGGATAATGAGAGCAGAAGGAAAATAATTGCCGAGTCGCCCATTACCTTTGGGGGTTTGAAGAAGCTAAATATTGGTGCCGGTGCACTGCACCTTATCCAGGGGTTGATCATGATTGCCCTGGGTTTGTGGTTGACCTGGACACAGGATATCTACACTTTCTATATTAAATTTAAGATACTGTCCCTTGCACCACCAAGTTTTCAAATTGCACCTGATCCAACTGTTGCTTTCACAGTCAGCTACCTGGGAGTTATACTTGCCTCGTTTTTACTGATTTCAGCCATTGCCCATTTCACCATTGCCTTTTTAAAGAACAAAAGTTACAATGAAAACCTTAAAAAGGGCATGAATCCCTACCGCTGGTTCGAATACTTCTTCTCCAGTTCCATCATGCTGGTAATCATTGCTACCTTTGTAGGAGTGTGGGATTTATGGTCGCTGGTGATGATCTTCGTTCTCAACGCGGTTACCATGCTGTGCGGATACCTGATGGAAAAGATCAATTACTACACCAAAGAAACAGACTGGTCCGCCTATCTGGTGGGATGTCTCTCGGGATTTGTTCCCTGGATAGTGCTGGCTGCCTATTTCATCGCCGCCCTGGGATCCACTGAAACCAATCCACCGACCTTTGTCTACGCCATACTGGCCATATACTTCATAATGTTCAACACTTTCTCCATTAACATGGTCCTCCAGTATAAAGGTGTGGGAAAATGGAAGGACTATCTCTACGGTGAACGAGTGTACATTATTCTCAGTTTAATTGCCAAAACTGCCCTGGCCTGGCTTACCTTTGTGGGCATATTTGCACCGTAAACATTCTGTTATTCCCCAAAATAGAAGAAAATAGTTTCATAAGTAAGGGAACAGGTACCCGAGTGGAGGATGTGGGAGTTGGGAGTTTTAAAATCCAGGAAAAAATTAATCCTAATAACAATACTAGTAATAGTCCTTATAGGGGCCGCTGGATTTATATACTACGTTTCTGATTATTACCCTGCAGATAGTTATGCCTTAGCCGCTTTAAACTCGACTGAATCATACACTGTGTCGAATACTCCTGATTTCATTACTTTCACCCCCAACACTCCTAAAAACTCCACGGGGATAATAATTTACCCCGGTGGCAAGGTTCAAGCTGAATCTTACTCCATTATAGCTTCTAAACTGGCTGAAAATGGATATATCACCGTAATTGTGAGAATGCCATTTAACTTAGCATTTTTCGGAAGTGAAAAGGCAAACACGGTAATAGCCAACCATCCGGAGATAAGTTCATGGGTGATGGTGGGTCATTCCCTTGGTGGTGTCTTTGCCTCCGATTACGCCGTGAACCATCCCGAGAAGATAAGGGGAGTAATATATTTAGCCAGTTACCCCTCAGCTAATGCCTCAAACGCCACCTTCAAAGCCTTATCCCTTAGAGGATCACGGGACAACCTAACCCAACCCGAAGATATATCCAAAAATTTGGATAAATTCCCCAAAAACACCCTCTTCACCACCATTGAAGGGGGAAACCACTACAACTTCGGGAATTACGGAACACAATCCGGAGACAACAACAGTACCATAACCCGTGAAGAACAACAGAATCAGACATTAAAGGCCATATTGGAGTTTTTAAAAACCCTGTGAGAAACAAAAACTAACTGGGAACTAAACTAACTAGAACT
>NZ_JARVXG010000018.1:0-7500 GCF_029848115.1 Methanobacterium formicicum
AGAAACTTGAAAAAACTAAGACCCTAAAAATTTATATGTCTTTCCGGCCAACGCCTATGGTGTTTTTAAAATACTTTATATTATAAACAACGATCTACATATGTAATCAGTTAGTCCTCTGAAATTATTTCATCTGAAATTATTTCAGATATAAAAGATAACTCATATGTAGAATCTGATGTAACTAAAAATAAATTGTATGATAGACGGAAGTTCATGGAGTAAATAAAAGAATGTGATGTTTATGAACGCCTTCAATTTTCTCACACCACAACGCACACCAAAAGCCGGCACCGGAATAACCATGATGTTGGATAAAGGAATGGGTCCGGTTTTTTTAATAGATCTTCTTGAAATCTCGGGAAGATATGCAGATCTCGCTAAATTTGGGTGGGGAACCTCTGCTATCCACAACCGGGAACTCATCAAGGAAAAAGTGGAAATATATCATTCTTACGATGTTAACCCCTATCCTGGTGGAACTCTCTTTGAAATTGCCTATTCCCAGAATAAACTGGAAGAATTTTTAGATGAAGCTGATAAACTGGGATTCGGTGCAGTAGAAATATCAGATGGTACCATTGAAATTTCTAAAGATGAACGAATGGAGATCATTTCCACGGTAAAAGAACAGGGATTTTTAACCATAACTGAAGTGGGTAAAAAAGATCCCCACCAAGACCACCTTCTATCCCCGGAAGACCGTTTGGAAATGGTTAACCTCGATCTGGAGTTTGGTGCTGACCTGGTGCTGATGGAGGCCCGTGAAGGTGGAAAGGGGATCGGTGTTTTTGATAATAAAGGGAATGTTAAAGAAGATGAATTACAAACACTCATTGAAGGTACCCCTGTTGATAAAATAATATGGGAAGCTCCCCAGAAAGCTCAACAAGCATATTTCATTTTAAAATTAGGAGCCAATGTTAATTTAGGTAATATACCACCAGATGAGATCACTGCCCTGGAAACCATGCGATTAGGTCTGAGAGGAGACACTTTAGGAAAGGTGAATCTGGGATGATAGAAGAGATAACTATTATGGGCGGTTTCGACAAGCAAGAAAACCCGGAACCCGTTAAAAAAGTTGTAATAAAAAGGGGAGAAATCTTTGGAGTGGTAGGACCCACTGGAAGTGGTAAAAGCTCCCTTATAGGTGATATAGAACAACTCTCCCAGGAAGATAGTTTCTCCCGTAGAAAAATACTGGTCAACGGTGAGGAACCCAGTTACGAAGACCGGACCAACCCCCGGAAAAAAATGGTGGCCCAGCTTTCCCAGAACATGAATTTCTTGGCGGACATGACTGTGGGAGAATTTCTAAGTTTACATGCCAAGTGCCGTGGGGCCAGCAGCAAATGTGTGAATGCAGTTATTGAAC
Source organism: Methanobacterium formicicum (assembly GCF_029848115.1). Lineage (NCBI taxonomy): Archaea > Methanobacteriati > Methanobacteriota > Methanobacteria > Methanobacteriales > Methanobacteriaceae > Methanobacterium > Methanobacterium formicicum. The sequence goes on from NZ_JARVXG010000018.1 coordinate 1,379, forward strand.
TGGCCAACACCCTAACTGGGGAACCCATAAAAAAGGATCACGACCTCACCATCCTCAGTGGGGGTCAATCAAGGGCCCTCATGGTTGCCGATGTGGCTATTATCAGCAACTCTCCTATCGTACTCATTGATGAGATTGAAAATGCAGGGATCAGGAAACACGATGCCCTGGAAGCCCTGGCCGGGCATGGTAAAATAGTCATGGTGGTAACCCACGACCCGGTACTGGCCCTCATGACTGACAAGCGAATTGTCATGAAAAACGGTGGAATGCAGAATGTTGTATCTACCAGTGAAGAAGAAAAGACCATCTCTCAGAAATTGAATAAAATCGATGAGTTAATGTTAAGTTTACGGGATAAAGTCCGTAATGGCGAAATTATTCAAGATATTAGTATGGAAGATTTGGAATCATAAAATTCCAAGCCGGATATGCCAATTACGTGATGAAGTGGATTTAAGATAACCAGTATAAATGGAAAATTCAATTTTTTCTCTGGATACACAGGTAACTCCAAATTATACCGTAACTCGGTATATGACAGTAACTCGGTACGAGGAAAAAAACATTAACCAGCGGGTTCAACTTTATAGTTACCCAATTATTTTTTTATAAATCGACTGAAATTTAGGAAATACCTATCCAAAAGACCTAAATTAAAAAAAACTAAGTTAATCAATCAATTTAAAATTAATATAATGCACTAGAACGGTGATCTTCTATGAGAATGGTAATTGTTGCCGGGACACCCGGTTCTGGAAAAACTGCGGTTTTAATTCACGCTCTGCGCAGTTTAAATGAAAGTGGATTAAAATCTGCAGTGGTAAAAATTGACTGCCTGTACACTGATGATGATACTAAATTTGCCAAGGTAGGAGTACCCACCAAGGTAGGACTGTCCATGGACATGTGCCCGGACCACTACGCTATCTACAATCTGGAGGAAATGGCTGATTGGGCAGATGAAAACGATGCAGAACTTCTGGTGGTGGAAACTGCAGGATTATGCCACCGTTGCGCACCTTTCACAGTGAACTCCCTGGGAGTTTGTGTTATAGATGCCACCAGCGGTCCCAACACACCCCTTAAGGTAGGGCCATTCCTGAGTACGGCAGATATTGCGGTGATCACCAAGGGAGATATGATATCCCAGGCAGAAAGGGAGATATTCCGGGAAAGAGTTCTTGAAGTAAACCCAAATTGTAAAATAATAGAAGCTAATGGTTTAAGTGGGCAGGGATGCACGGAACTGGCTGATGAAATTAAGAAATCCCAGGAAGTCACCCTGGAGGGTGAAAAACTACGACACTCAGCTCCACTGGCAGTGTGCACCCTCTGCGTAGGTGAAACCAAGGTGAACAAGAAATACCACCGGGGTATATTACGTCGTATCGATGGATTCCAGAGTTACGAAGGGGAATAATAAGATAACAGGTGTTAAGCAATGACTGAAGTTCCAGTTGATGTTGGTCAGCAAAATAAGATTCTAATGCTACTTCCGGGTTACAACTGTGGCATCTGTGGATACGCCCGCTGTGATGAGTTTGCCGGGGCACTGACCCGGAAAAAAGTGGACCTGGAGAAGTGCCGTTTCCTCTCTCAGGAAATGTTCCAGGATGATCTGGCAAAAATACAGGAAATCTTAAAGGAAATAAAAGTAATCCCTGAAGAGGAGAAAATTGTGGGAGTTTTAGATGGATACGAGGCAGACCTTATACTGAAACCCCTTCCTGAAGAAGAATCCTGCAGAGAAACCCTCTACCCCTTTACCCGGGAAGAGATTAAAGCCGGTGAAATCATAAGATACCGCCCCCTGGGCTGTCCCATCACCCACTTTGCCCGGGTACTGGAAGAAAACCATGGATTGATCACCGTGCACCTGGTTGGCCCCTGCCACCGTCTGGATAGTGAGGCTGAATTTAAATTTAAAGACGTGGGAGTGTGCATGGTGGGAGGATTTGAAGGAATTATTGAAGGTAAATTACCCCGGGTGGGAGAAACCGTACGCTTCCTACCTTACCACTGTATGATGCAAAAGGTTCACTCCGGGGTTGTGGTTCAGTTGGAAGGTAGAAGAGCCTTAATTGAAGGTATAGACCTGAAGGTATGGGCACCTCCCCTAAAGGGATAAATGGAACCCTGTGGAAATTTTTTAAAAAAACTTTTTCCTTTTCTTTACAGATAACATGAATCATTCACCCTCTGAATCTCATCTTAAAGAGAAATACTCCACCTATTCTGAAGGAAACAATAATTACCAGATGATAGGTGTACAAACAGGTTACATCAAACCAGGAGAATCCTACGATGTTATACTGGACCGGGCAGCAAAACATCTTCAGGACCAGGACTTTCTGGTGATTTCCGAAACTCCCCTGGCCATATCTCAGGGTAGACTGGTGGATGAAACAGAATTTATACCATCCTTAAGCGCCTATTTACTGGCAGAACTATGGTCCAAGTACTTATGGGGCTATTTTCTCGGTCCCCTGCTGGGTATTAAAAAGAGAACCATTAAAAACCTCAGAAAACTCCCCCCTGAGGCTCGCCCCCATAAAGAATTAATATTGCAACGTTATGGTTGGAGACATGCACTTAAACCTGCATCTGAGGCAGGAGTTGATTTGAGTAATGCCCCTGGAACTTGTGTTTCTTTATTACCCCATGATCCACAGGGCCTTTCCGAAGAGATTGGGGCAAAAATTGTTAACAGCAGTGGTAAAAATGTCACCGTGGTTATAATTGACACTGATGCCACTTACCAGCTTGGAAAAATAATATTCACCTCTTTACCAGTTTCTGCCAGTGGAATAAGAAATAACTGGGGATTATTTGCTTATTTATTAGGTCGTTTTGGTCGTATTCTGGGCCCCACTCCACTGGGAATTTCCCAACACCATAAACTTGAAAAGATTTTCCAAATTGCCCGTGCAGCAGAAGAACACCAGAAAATCCATGAAAATAATATGGAAACAGTTTATGATATGCAGAAATTATTGGAGGGGAAGGTTAACACCATAACCATAGACATGCTGGATTCAATAACTCACATGCCGGCAGTCATAGTTCGTGAGGTATAAAGAATGATTTTAAACTTCTTTTTATTAAATGGATTTAGGTGATTTTTGCTGAAGTAGGGTGTGATTTGAAAAAATTTAAATACTATCTGTACCATAGAATAGTTAACCCAAGATATTTTTAACACCAGCAGATAGCCGTAATACCAACAATGGCTAATGCATGGTTATTGGTTAATAAAATCGGGTAGGGGCAGAGATATATTCATCTTTTAAAATGTAGGGCGGCTAATTTGTACCAAGGGGCAGTATTATAATTAGCATTGCTTGATTTTTTGCCTATCAATTTTATGGTTTTTTTCTTTCATGAACCACTAAAGTTCATACCTAAACCTGAACCCGACAGCTACTAAAAAATATCAAAATACGAAGGAGGCACCTAGATGCTCGCAGATCCCAATGTGCAGGAAATTCTCATTGATGTTACTAAAGATGATGAGAATAGCATCCCCATTATTCAATGTCTATTGAATGGTAAAACTACCGATGAGGAAATTGCTGAAGAAACTGAAATCAGACTTAACATTGTGAGAAGAATACTTTATAAGTTATATGATGCCGGCGTGGCCAGCTACAAGAGAAGTAAGGACCCTGAAACCCAGTGGTATACTTACAGCTGGAAATTTGAGGAAGATAAAATCGCGGAAATCATATCTGATAAGGTTGAAAAGTTCTCCCAGGAACTTCACCAGTCACTGGAATATGAAGAAGACAACATGTTTTTTGTCTGTCCCAATGGTTGTCGCTATAATTTTGAAGAGGCATCGGAAAGAAATTTCATATGCCCGGACTGCAACACCAACATGGAGTTCCAGGATAATTCATCAATAATTATGGAATTAAAGGAATTACAGGAAAGGATGAGCTAATTTCCCACTCTCCCTTTCAACCTTGATGTTTACTTAACTTTCCATTATACTTCCAACGTTCAGTATCCCTATTCTATATGGGCGCTATAATTTTCCCAGAAACTTTAGTGGGTGAATAATTGATTTTAAATGAAAGTAACCCTTCCCAAATTTTACAAGAATTTAACTGTCCTCCTTTTGTGATTGCACACTCCAGAGCAGTCCTTTCCAGGGCAATAAAAATGAAAATGGAGTTTGAATTGGAAGTGGATATGGAACTGGTTAAAACCGGAGCCCTGCTACACGATATAGGTCGCTCCCAGACCAATGGCATAAAGCACGCTGTGGTGGGAGCAGAACTACTAAAAGAGAGGGGGTTTCCCTGGGAAGTAGTTAACATTGTGGAAAGGCATATTGGTGCGGGAATTAGCAGGGAAGAAGCGAAAGTTCTGGGACTTCCCCCTAAAGACTACCTACCACTTACCTTAGAAGAGAAATTGGTGGCCCATGCTGATAATCTTATCCACGGCACACAGGAAGTTGATTTAGAATTTGTAATTAAAAAGTGGAGGAAGAACCTGGGAGAAAACCACCCTTCCATACCCAAAATCATAAAACTCCACTCGGAAATTACCAAAACCCCAGTTACTTAATTACTAGTAGGTAAAACTCCTATTATGTTATAATAAGGAAAAATCATTATTTTTAAGTTATAAATGAAGTGAGGGCATTACTTATTTTAGAAATTCATTTATTCCATAAATTACAATTTTATTCTAGTATTCTTTAATTCATATCCGGTGAAAATCACCGAATACCTTCTCATTAAGTTCAAATCTAAGGAGAATTATAACTGAACATTAACGGTAGGTGATAAATTGGGCAAACGAATTGTGGTTTTTATTGGACCTTCACTTCCTCTGAAAGAGGCTAAACAAATATTAGATGCTGATTATCACCCGCCGGTAGCTAGAGATGATGTGGCTGTCCTTTTAGACGATCCTCCCCAAGTAATTGGGATAATCGACGGTGTTTTTCACCAGCAGCCGGCAGTCTCCCACAAGGAAATACTACGCGCATTAGATGCGGGGATAACTGTGGTGGGTGGTTCCAGCATGGGGGCACTTAGATCAGCGGAACTGGATTACGCGGGCATGATTGGGATTGGAACAGTTTACCAGGAGTACCGGGATGGAATAATAGAATCTGACGATGATGTGGCCATTGTATTCGATCCGGTAACCCACGAACTTCTCTGTGAGGCTCTGGTGAGCATGAACCATAATTTCCAGAGGGCGGAAGCAGAAGGTATAATTAATTCTCGTGAAGTGCGAATGCTTTATGAGACTGCTAAAAAAATTTACTATCCTCAGAGGAATTATCCACGGGTTCTAAACGACGCTGATCTGGATGAAGATAAGAAAAAGAAACTTGAAATCTTTTTAAAGGAAAAGGGAACTGATATTAAGTCTGAAGATGCCCGTAAAGTCTTGACCTACATTAAAAACATGGATTAAATATTTAAGAGCGGGGAATTATTTAAGAGCTGGAAATTAAAAATGGACACTCTGGATATTTTATTTTAATGGACACAACAGGAAAGCTTGTTAAATTAGTGGGTATACACCATGGATCTAAAAGAAAAAATGGATGATTTGAGGAAGTATCTGCACGGAAAAAAAGTGGTGGTAGCTTTTTCTGGGGGTGCTGATAGTACCTTAATGGCCTCTGTTGCACAGGAGGAGGCTCAGGATGCCCTGGCAGTTACGGTGGATAACGGAGTTATGCCCGCAGAATGTGTGGACAACGCAGAAGAAATAGCCCAGAAAATTGGGGTAAAACATTTAGTGGTCCATAGTAATTTTCTCGATGATCCTGCCTTCAAAATCAACCCACCTAATCGGTGTTATGTGTGCAAACTGAAGATGTACCAGGAACTGGATAAAATAGCCAGAACCAGGCATTACGATTGCGTGGTTGATGGTACTAATATCAGTGACCTCCTGGAGGACCGGCCAGGAATAAGAGTTAACCTGGAAAAGGAAGTTAAAATGCCCCTGGTAAAATCAGGATTCACCTCTCAGGATGTGAGAAACATTTTAAAAGAGTTGAACATGGATTATAATCCTTCCACCACATGTTTGGCCACCCGGATTTCAACCGGGGAGGAAATCACCCTCTACAAGATAAACCGCAT
>NZ_JARVXG010000018.1:15000-20000 GCF_029848115.1 Methanobacterium formicicum
GAAACCATGATTCTGGGAGGTTATGGAAACTTTCCCTGTTTTCAAGTCCTTAACTGGCTGATTAATCCCCCGGTGGCCGAATTTCATTTTGTATATCTTGGCTCCGAAGGCCCGGGCTATTATCTGCTGCCCTAAACAAATACCAAAAATAGGGAGCCTTTCTGAAAGTTTTTGCACAGTTTGTATTGCTTCTTTGACTCTGCTGGGATTTCCCGGCCCGCTTGAAACCAGAAGGGCTCCGGGTTCATAATCCAATATTTCGGAGGCTGAAGTGTGGTAGGGCAGGAGAACAACACCAATCTTCCTTCTTAAAAGGGCATTGATACTGTTATTCTTCACTCCACAGTCCAGTATAACTGCCTTTTGGGAGTACTCCTCACCTAATATGGTGGGTTCAGTTACGGATACCTGGTTCACCAGGTCAATATCTTCAATTCCTGGCTGGTCCCGGGCCAGAGCTAGAAGTTCCCCATCCTCTATTTCTTCTGTTGCCAGGGCACCTTTCATAGCCCCATATCTTCTGATTTTCAGGGTAAGGGAACGGGTGTCAATGTCACTGATTCCTGGAATTTTGTATTCCTCTAAAAATCCGGAAAGGCTGTTTTCAGAATGACTGTGTGAGGGGTGAGGATTTTCTTCTCTTACCACGTACCCTTCGGCTTTAATCCCGTTGGACTGGAACCACTCCGGGGATATACCGTAATTTCCCTGCAAAGGGTAGGTAGACATTAGGATCTGCCCCTTATAAGAGGGATCAGTGAGGGATTCTACGTAGCCGGTCATCCCTGTGGCGAAAACCACTTCTCCTGTTTTTATTGTCTGGTAACCGAATCCTTTCCCTTTAAGTATTGTACCGTCCTCTAAAGCTAATTTGGCATCTTCTTGCATTCAATCACCATGTTATAAACATTTTTTGCCCCAATTCTCCCTTGGGGATTCCTTTATTTGGTAAAAAATGGATAGTGTTAGATTCATATTTTCAATTTTAATTCATCTCAATTAATATAGCAGTTCTATTATTTATCCTTGTCAATTTCACCAGGTAGATCTGGTCCTTAATATATGATTGGTTAATCAAGGATATAACCCTGATTAGTAATTCAATTTAACTACCGGATTTCCCTGGTTTTCTAAAAGAATTAGGGAAATCAAGGATGAGTGAGATGTTTAGACGGTTATTAGGGGTTATATGGAATTTCAAGGTTTTCCAGCATTTTCTCCATTATAATGGCATCTTCCCCGTCTTCATAATAATTAATTACCAGGGTTTTCTCCTCAAAACCTAACCTTTGATAAAATTTACGGGCTTTTCGATTTCCTTTCCTTACTTCCAATTGTATTTTGCCTACGTTATATTTTTTGAAAATTTCCAGGGTTGTTTCCACTAGACGGGAACCAATCTTCTTTCGATGATGATGGGGGTCCACGGCAATGGAAATGATATGACCCTCATCTTCAAATCTGATCCAAAATATAATATACCCCACAATGATATTATCTTGCTGGGCTACCAGAAAACCTGCCCCTAAATTATATAGATCCACCAGTACATTGGCGGGGTAGGGATCATCAAATGATGAGGATTCAATCTCCAGGACTCTCTTAAGATCTGGACGTTTGAATTCTCTTATCAACATTGAATTTCCCCAATATGAGTGATAAAAATGTGGAGTGACTTTACTGAATATATTATCAAACATTATTCCCAATCTTCCGGCATTGCGGAAGTGGCAGTGGGACACTTTCTACAGGTGGGATGTGACCTGAAAAAACGTCTTGAGGTGGATATCATCATGACTGATATTAAACCTTACCATGATTCCGTAATCCTAGATGATATTAGACAACCTGACTTAAAAATATATAAGGATGCTGAACTTATTTATTCTATAAGACCCCCGGAAGAGTTACATCCTTACTTGGAGCAACTCTCCAATAAATTAGGGGCTGATTTAATTATAAAACCCCTTTCAACTGATTCTATACATACCAGGGGAAAGATGAATTTAATTAACTACAAAAAAGCAGTTTTTTATAAAAAATCATCAAGTAATGATATCTAGTGGAACTTAAAATATTGAGTAGATTGGTAGTAGTGTACACTACGTAATCTAAAGCAGAATATCATAAATGTTATGAAAATCATATTAATTTTCAGGTAGGGCTTAGGTGCATTTCACATGAAATGGAAAAAATTAAGTGCAGATGAAACATTAAAAACCTTAAATTCAAGTATTAATGGTTTAAGTAGTTCTGAAGCCCAGAAAAGACTATCAGAACATGGTAAAAACGAGCTGGTTGAGGAAAAGAAGGCAGGACCTCTAAGGATTTTCCTGGAACAGTTCAAGGAGATACTCATCCTGATCCTGATTATCGCAGCCATTGCTGCGTACTATGTTGGAGATACCATTGATGCAGTAGTTATTCTGGTAGTGGTAGTGATAAATGCAGTTGTTGGATTTATCCAGGAATACCGTGCTGAAAAAGCAATGGAAAAACTTAAAGGGCTTATTTCCACGGAAGCAGTAGTTTTGAGAGATAGTCAGGAACAGACAGTACCTGCGGGGGAACTAACTATGGGGGATATAGTACTCCTGGAGGAAGGGGACAATGTCCCGGCGGATCTTAGAATAATAGAAAGCTACGATCTGTTGATAGATGAGTCCGCCATGACTGGAGAGTCTTTACCAGTTGAAAAACATGCTCAAACTATACTTTCTGATGATCACGGCACGGAGAACATGGCCTTCATGGAAACTGATGTTGCTTCTGGCCGGGGAAAGGGAGTAGTTGTAGAAATTGGTATGGACACCGAAATCGGTAAAATAGCGGAGATGATCCAGGAAGAAGAGGAACAAACACCTTTACAGCAAAAAATCGGAACTCTGGGTAAAACTCTGGGTCTACTGGCGGTTATAGTGTGTTCAGTGGTATTCGTGCTGGAGTACTTGCAGGGAGTACCACTGGTGGATACCTTCATGACTGCGGTTTCTCTGGCAGTGGCTGCGGTTCCTGAGGGACTTCCGGCGATTTTAACCCTTACCCTGGCACTGGGAATGCAGAGAATGGCAAAAAGCAACGCTATTGTTCGAAAACTCCTGGCCGTGGAAACTTTGGGGTCCTGTAATGTGATATGTACTGATAAAACCGGAACTCTAACCCTGAACCAGATGACAGTGAGAGATGCCCGGGTGAAAGACCAGAAAATGGTTTACACCATAGCGGCACTCTGTAACAACGCCACCCAGTCTGAAGGTAAATTATTGGGTGACCCCACCGACGCATCCTTACTGGTGTATGCCGATGAAAACGGATACAACCGTAAAGAACTGGAGGAAAAAAATCCCCGACTACTGGAGATACCACTGGACAGTACCCGGAAGAGGATGACCACGGTCAACCAGATAGGGCACGATAGATACGTCCTTATAAAAGGGGCTCCTGAGGTTTTACTGCAAAAATGTTCCCAGATAAGTGGTGATGATGAGGTCTGTTCCCTCAAGGTTGAAGACACGGAAAATACAATGAAGGACCTCCAGGAAATGACTGGAAATGCACTGCGAGTCCTGGGATTCGCCTACCGTAAGCTGGGTCCAGAAGAGGATTTGGAGGATAAAGAATCACTGGAAAAGGACCTTATCTTTGCGGGTTTGGTGGGAATGATGGACCCACCACGGGAAGAAGCTAAACAGGCTATTGCCCAGGCCAAAAAGGCCGGTATAAGGGTAGTGATGATCACTGGGGACCACAAGGACACTGCAGTGGCCATTGCCCGGGAGATTGAAATTACCGATGATGAGGAGATAGTAGCCCTCACTGGTTCGGACCTGGACCAGCTCAGTGACCAGGAATTTGAAAACATGGTGGATGATGTCCTGGTGTATGCCAGGGTATTCCCGGAACAGAAGGTTAGAATTGTGGAAACCCTTAAAAAGAAGGGAAACGTTGCATCTATGACTGGTGATGGAGTTAACGACGCCCCGGCCCTTAAAAAGGCTGCTATTGGGGTAGCCATGGGTAGTGGTACCGATGTGGCCAAGGAATCCGCGGACATGCTACTTCAGGATGACAACTTCGCCACCATAGTCCAGGCCGTGCGCGAGGGGCGAACCATATTTGATAACATTCGCCGTTTTGTCCGGTTCCAACTCTCCACCAACATCGGGGCCATACTAACTATTACCTCTGCCTCTATAATTGGATTACCAGTTCCTTTCAACCCCATCCAGGTTTTATGGATAAATATCATAATGGACGGACCACCGGCCCAGTCCTTGGGTGTTGAACCACCAGAAAAGGGAGTTATGGAAAGACCTCCCCTCAAGGAGGAGATCATCCCCCGCAAGAACCTGATAAAAATAGTATCAGCGGGAGTGGTGATGACCGTGGGAACACTGGCCCTTTACATGTACATGTTATCCACGGGTACTGAATTAAACCGGGCTATGACCATGGCCTTCACGGTTTTTGTAATGTATCAGATATTTAACGTGTTTAACTGCCGTTCTGACGGGGGATTCTCCAATAAAGTCCTACTTATAGCAGTGGGATCTTCTTTACTCCTCCAAATAGCAGTTATATATCTTCCATTCCTCCAGGGAATCTTCCGTACCACTGCTCTGGGTATATTTGATTGGGTGGTGATCTTGCTAATTGCCGCCACCATCTTCGTCAGTGACTGGGTGGTTAATAAAGCCCTTAAATAATAATTCCAAATAAGTAATCCCATTATTTGGGGTTAAATCAGATAATTTGTCTCAAATTTCTTGTTTAATCCCAATTCAGGATTTACTATTTTATTAATCAAGCTGAGGTTTATAAAGATGAATTTACTGGTAATGGCCGGGACCAGTGATGCCCGCCACATAATCAAGGATCTTTCTACGGTAGACGACATTCATGTTCTGGCCACGGCCACCACCACTCATGGGGTGGAACTGGCAGAAAAATCCGGTGCAGACAAAGTACTAAATGGCCGTTTCAATGTAGAAGAATTGATG
>NZ_JARVXG010000019.1:0-2500 GCF_029848115.1 Methanobacterium formicicum
ACGCCGGTAGCTACGTAATTAACAAGAAGGGGGCCACTGAGTACGGGCCTGCCTTTGCTATTTCCAACACAGTGAAAACCATCATAAACGATGAAAAGAGAATACTAACCCTCACCACATTTTTAGATGGTGAAATAGACGAAGTAAGTGATGTGTGTCTGGGAGTACCTGTTAAATTAGGTATAAATGGAGTAGAAAGAGTAATCAGTGTCAAAATGACTGATAATGAACTGGAAGATTTTAAAACTGCTGCCAAAGTGGTTAAAAAATCCACAGAAGAAGTAATGGCCTCACTGGACGAAGATGTTAAGGATTAAGGCTTTTTTTGATTGAATTTTTTATTAATCCTTTCTAATTTTAAAATTAAATAGTGCTCCCTATACTAAATACAAAAAACTTAAAAAAAAGATATTTGGGGGTTAATTGAACCCGGTTTGGGTTTAACCCAATATGTTTTATTTATTCAACCGCTTTGAGGTTCAGTCTGTGTGTTAGGTTGTAATGTTGGTTTGGGTATTGGTTTGAGTATTGGGTTGTGTGTTAGATTGGGTGTTGGTAGCTGTATTCTTGGTTGTAGTGGTTTTAGCGGTGTTGGTTTTGTAGTAGGATGAGGTTGAGCTGTCATCTTCATAATTACTACCGGCATCACTGGAACTGTTGGTTATATTAAGGGTGAAATTTCCAGCAGAATTCATTATACCCGTGAAATAACCTCCAACAAATCCTCCGGCGAGTACAACGACTAGTAATACTGCTACCCAATTGATAGGTATTTCTCTCATATATAGTCACTCCATAATCTGCATGAATGGATATTAAAATTTAGATATCCCTGTATCCTGAATAATTCTCTTTAATGTTAGTCGTGAAAATTAGGATATTTCAGTTGCAATATACTTTTACCACACCCTTTAATAAGCTTATCCCCATTTTAAGATTAAATTTTAGGGGGTAAATTATCCTGTTTATGAATATTACCCGGTTAAATTAGGGGTGGAAATTTTTTAAATCATTGTTTTTCAAAAATAATTGTTCTCCAAGTTATATTTTTGCGGATTAATCTCTATTTTTATCTGTTTAAAAGTAGTTTTAAGGTTTAGAGTAGTCTAAGTTTAAAGTATGTTTATTTTTTCTTGAAAATAAGAATTCAAAGAATAAAAAAAATAAGGGAAGGTTATTCAATTCCCTCTATTGTTCTCGGTTAGGTTATCCCTAATTTTGCTGATGGTGCCCTAAATAGGGCTTTTTGCACCCTTGAATAGGAATTACCCTGTCTGCGGTGTTTCGGAAAGATAGTTATAGACAAAAGCTGCTAAAACTGCCCCTACTATGGGCCCTATGATGTATATAGGGAAGTAGGCCCACAGATTGGAACCTCCCAGAAGTAGATCTCCCAGGTAAGGTCCAAAGGTCCGGGCAGGGTTGAGTGATGCTCCGGTTATGTTCCCCAGGGTGGTGATAGCACCGGCAACAGTTAAACCAATTATCAGTCCGGCAAAACCAGGAGGTGCATCCCTATCCACTGCCACTCCCATTATAGCCAGCATTAGTATGAAAGTTCCAATAGCTTCGGCCACTATGGCCTGCAGGTAACCGATACCCTCAAAGGGCGCTGTGGCACCTAAACCTCCCGTGGTTACTGCTCCCATTCCAATGATGTAGGCCAGGGCCAAACTGGCCAGGGCTGCTCCTATAAGTTGGGCTACCACGTAGGGCACAACATCCCGTGATGGGAATTTTTTCACGGACCACAGGGCAATGGTAACTGCCGGGTTAATATGACAACCCGATACCTTTCCAAAACCATAAATACACGCTGAAATAGCTAATCCAAAAGCCAGTCCTATGGCTAGCCAATCACCAAGCCCTCCCAGCGCACCTATTCCAATGTTAAATGAATTGGGTGGTGTTTGACCTTGACTTATCATCAGGGTAATGATGGCAGCACCGGTACCAAAAAAGACAAGGATAAATGTTCCAATAAGTTCGGCTACTGATCTTTTCATTAAAGAAACCATCTTATTTACCCTCCTTTAGGTTCTCCTTTTTTAAGGGCTGTTGCACAGTATTTACATAGTATTCTAGGCAGGGTTTCCTCTACTTTCTCTGCAGGGAAAGGATATCCCCCTGTCCATAATTCAGTTTCCTGACGAATGGCATGATCCATACACAGCCCCATACCACATACTATGCAGATGGCCACGGCATCGGTGGATTTACCCTCCTCAGCACAAATATAACACTTCATTTTTTACCCCCTGAAAATTTTAGTTTAATCTAAAAATGGAAGATCAGTGACCCAAGGGGGTCACTTAAATACTGATTTAAACTGCTTCTCTCCACTGGCAGTGGTTGTGTCGGAAGTCTACCAGGGTTGCTGCTGCGCAGTTTTTACAGGTCCTTGCTGGTGAAGCAGGACTTTCTTTGTGCAAGGCTATGATGTTGGTCATCAGGGTGGCGGTTACTGGTTCACTGGTGAGCAGGCAGGGGTAATCAGCCA
>NZ_JARVXG010000019.1:7500-9250 GCF_029848115.1 Methanobacterium formicicum
GAACAAAATCCCTGGAAACCAGAGGCAGTACTTACTTCCGACACAGAAGAAGTTAAGAAAGCAGCAGGGACCAAATACTCAGCCTGTCCCGTGTTCAAAGTATTGAAGGATAATGATAATAAGGAAAAGGAGGTGTCCTAGATGCCTTTTAAAATTGAAAGAAACCAGGAACTTTGCCTGAGAAACTTCGGACGTCCAGGTTGCTGCTGGTATCTCTGCGACAACCGGGACGAAAACCTGTGTAAGAACTGTTACTCCTGTTACAACAACTGTCCCCACGGAGTGTACGAGATAGTGGATGATGAACCATACCCCCTGCACCATGAAAAATGTGTGGGCTGCCGTATCTGTGAGGAAATGTGCCCTAACAATGCCATAGAAGTTAGTGCCATACCCCAGGATGTTAGGAATGTATGGAGTTTCAACGATCTGGTGGAGATCAACCGGAAATCCACCGAAGGATCCTACAAGGTCCGGGGATGTGGTGCCACTCGGCCCATACCCACCTTTGATGATCTGGTAATTGTACCGGCCCAGGTTTCCCGGCCACCCATCGATAAATACCGGGAACCCTGCAACACCAGGGTAGTTCTAGGAAGCCGTTACGCTGAAAACCCCCTGGTATTAGACACACCTATCATGATCGGAGCTATGAGTTTCGGGGCCCTATCTAAAGAAGCCAAGATCGCCCTGGCCATGGGTGCCACCCTGGCAGGTACTGCCACCAACACCGGAGAAGGTGGAATGCTCCCTGAAGAACGTAGATATGCCAACAAACTCATTGCCCAGTACGCTTCTGGCCGTTTCGGTGTGAGTGCTGAATATTTAAATAAATCCAATGCCGTGGAAATCAAAATAGGCCAGGGAGCAAAATCTGGTATGGGAGGCCACCTCCTGGGAGAAAAGGTTACTGCCGAGGTCTCCAAGATCAGGATGATACCCGAAGGGACCGATGCCCTGAGCCCGGCCCGGCACATGGATATCGTTGGCCCGGAAGACCTTTCCATGAAGATCAGTCAGCTTAGGGAAATAACCGACTGGAAAGTACCCATCATGGTGAAATTCACCAGTGGACGGGTCAGTGACGATGTGAAGATCGCAGCCAAGGCCGGAGCCGATGCCATAGTAGTGGATGGTATGCAGGGAGGAACTGGAGCCGGACCAGACGTGGTCACCGAACACAGTGGAGTGCCCACCATTGCCGCTATCGTGGAAGCAGACGAGGCCCTCAAACACATCAACCTGCGGGAAGATGTGAGCCTGATTGCTGCGGGAGGTATAAGGAATGGTGCCGATGTGGCCAAAGCCATAGCCCTGGGAGCTGACGCCTGTTACATTGCCACCAGTGCCCTGGTAAGTATCGGTTGCCGTGTCTGTCAGATGTGCTATGCTGGAACCTGCCGTAAGGGAATAGCCACCCAGAACCCACAACTTAGAAGGAGACTGGATTACATCGAAGGTGGTAAACGAGTGGCCCGGTTCATTGAAGCCATGACTGAAGAAGCAGTGATGTTAACCCAGCAGGCAGGTAACACTGACCTTCTGAAGTTGGAGAAAGATGACCTGCGGGCCCTGACTGTAGAGTCATCGGCTATGACCGGAGTTAAAATGGCCGGCCTGGAAGCACCTATAAGGAGCTAAAGGCCTCATTACTTCTTTTTTCTATTTTTTGAAACTATAAACTATTTTTTTTAATTGCTGCCCTTTTTTAATTTAATAACTTTTAGGGTCTTAGTTTTTTCATGTTTCT
>NZ_JARVXG010000020.1:0-5000 GCF_029848115.1 Methanobacterium formicicum
AATAAAAGTTAATTATGGGACAGCCTCGATCTCAAAATAAAATCTGGGGATGATTCACATCAACCACCTTATTATATAATTAATTTAATAACGGAATCAATAATTAAAAATCAAGCCAATACAGAATCGACTTATACTCGGTAAATCATTGGCACCAAAAATTAAACTTTTGATGTTGTCAAAGTATTATATGATATATGAGATCTAACTGGGTTTTATTTTTATGGATAATGAAACCTATATAAAGTTATATAATCAAATATCAAAAAATATTCTGAAACTGGATTAAGTTAAGATCAAGTTAACTTATACCGAGAGCTTTTCTGGTAAAAGTTCTTAATACTATCCAAATCCAATAGTAATTGGAAATACGAATAAATAAGAGTTGAAAATATGGCAAAAGTGAAAGGAACCAATAAAAGAACCAAAGCAAAACATAAAAAACCAGGTAACAAAAGAGGAAGAGGAGTTAAACATTAAGTTATAATCATCCGTTGTGTCCCCTTTAATGGATTAAACTGGAATTTAATGGGGTCCTATAACGGTTTTTTAATTCCTAATTTATTCCTACTTTCTATGTGAGTTCCGGCAAGAGATTACATCTCTTTCATAACTTGCATAATCATTATCTAGAAACTTTAATCATTTAATAAAGTTCAATCTTTAACAGTTTAGTTAAATTCTGTTCTTTCAATAATTAAATCAATTCAAATCTTTTTTTTAAATCCCCAAAAACCTCACTCTCCGGAAGTTTTCCATTTATTTGGCGCAGTATAGGGGAGTATTTAACATTTTACTCCATACTGTAGTGTTTAATACATATTTTTCCAGTTAATCTGTTTTAAGGGGGATTTTTGGCTATTAGTGTCACCTGGATTCTTTTTATTTTTTAAAAACCACTGAAAATGTTTTTATTATAGGTGCAAATTTATGGTTTGGTGGGAAGGGATGGATTTATTTATAGATAAAGGTAATATAAGTGACAGAATCACAATGAAATACCCCTTTTTGAGGTTATGTCCATGGGCAAAGAATTTTTAAATCTAATGGATCCCGATGAAGTGAAAAAAATCATAGACTCCCTGAATATGGAGCGAAAGATCGAAAGGATCAATCTGAGTGATGCCTATCAGCGGGTTTTGGCTGAAGATGTTCACGCCCTTATTGATCTCCCGCCATTTAACCGGGCCTCCATGGATGGATATGCAGTACAGGCACAGGATACCTTCGGAGCCTCAGAAGACAATCCTATAATCTTGAATTTGATCGAAAAAATCAGAGCAGGAGATTCACCTTCCAAAGAGGTTCAAAAAGGTACTTGTAGTGAAGTGGGTACTGGTGCCCCTCTGCCGGCCGGTGCGGATGCCGTGGTCATGGTGGAGGTCACGGATATCCAGAATGATAAAGTGGAGATAATGGAAGCAGTGGCTCCTGGAACCAACCGGGCTCTGCAGGGCTCGGATATTGAAAAGGGCCAGTTACTAATGGAAAAAGGAACTCTTTTAACTGCAGCAAAAATAGGAGCCTTAAGTGCGGTTGGATTAAAAGAGATTCCCGTTTTCGCTAAACCTATAGTGGCAGTCATATCCACCGGTAATGAACTAATAAAACCAGAGGAAGAGTTAAAGCACGGTAAATTATATGATATTAACTCCGAATCAATATCCAATGCTGTCAAGTCCTGTGGTTGCACACCTCTGGCTTCTACAATTGTTAAAGACGATTATGATTCCATAAAGAATAGAATAGATTCATATAAAGATGCCGATGTTATAATCACCTCGGGGGGGACATCAGCTGGCGCCGGGGATATCCTGCGACAGGTGGTGGAAGATATGGGAAAAATCCTGGTCCACGGAATTTCGGTAAAACCAGGTAAACCCACCTTAATTGGTACTTTACCCGATGAGGGGGGAAATGTTGTTCTTTTCGGCCTCCCGGGTTATCCAGTATCGGCCTTGATGATTTTCCACGGATTTGTAGCTCCATTTTTAAGGGGTATTGCTGGTGTTAATGAGTTCATGGAGAAAAAAGAAAGCCGTAGTCTTAAATTGGGTCGGAGATATCACTCTGCCCGGGGAAGGAGCCACTTTGTTCTGGTGAAAATAGAGGGTAACATTGCACACCCCATACTGAAGGATTCTGGTGCAATAACTGCTCTGGCTGAGGCAGATGGTTATTTCGAAGTCCCCAAAAATGTTGAAATCATGGAAAAGGGTGAACAAGTTAAAGTTCAATCTTTATCTGGCTTATAATTATGGCTCACGTTGGAAAGGGGTTTTTAAGGATTTATGTGTCTTAATTTTCTAGTAGAGATCGTAGAGATCTCCCAGAACTATTTTCTTATCAGTCTCCACCAGATCCGGTATCTTTCCAACGGTTCCTGCTGATTCTCCCACCACTATCAGGACACCCTTAAAGTGTTCCTTCATATCTTCAGCCTTTGCCAGACAGTTTTCAACCATTTCCACTTCATTATCTCCGGTGGCCTGGTTGGCAATGGAGGTGGCCAGTGCATCGGCAACACTGGATGAAGATGAGAATACCGTAACTGAATCAGCCTGCCCAAAACTAATGGAATGGCCCACAGTGCCGGATGATGTACATATTCCCAGGGGAGTCTTGTCCTGTTTGATTTTAAAACCTATTTTTCCAGATAAGGATGATTCCCCCGCATATAAACCCATAATGACATCTTTATTGGTTTTAAGGGCGATGTCACCGCCATTGTCCACAATAACATACTTTGCCCCCTGTTTGAGTAAAAAGTTAAGGGTGAGCTGGGAGATGGTTCCGGCCACCGCGGCCATGGGTCCCACACCAGCTATCTGGGCAGAACTGGCCATCATCTTCACAATCTCTGGCGCTGAAACCAGTTTTAACGGTTCCAGGCTGGTTTGAAACTCTCTATTCATCCGGATAAAGCGTTTTAGTTCTTCCCTCTGGCGGGTGATAAAACCAACAACGTAACTGGGCTCAATGTCTGATGTGAGCAATATATTGGTTTCCTGTATAACGATCCTCTTTTTAATCATCACCTAAAAATTAGTTAAAGGATGCAGATAAAACTATTTGAATATTAAATTTTATACTAAAGTTGTAAAATACTTTATAGAAGATGATAATAGGTTATTTATACCATGGAATACTTGTTTATGTGTGAATGGTGGTAGATGAGATAATGTTTAACCGAAATAATAATAACAATCCGGGGGAGAGGCTGGTGTTTGAGACGCGTCCCCGATTTTTAGCCAGCATGAAGTGGACCATTCTCAAATTAATACTTTTAATAGTGGTTTTTTACCTTTTCCGGTATGTAATATTGGTAGCGATCGCTTTAGAGAATTACTCGGTGCAATTTGTTCAGCTCCCCCTGATCCAGGCCACCTACTATCTCCTACTGTTGATCATCCTCCTCCTGATACTATCCATAGTATGGGATATGATTTCCTGGAGACAGAAAAAATATCAGATTACCACGCAGAGGGTGGTGGTGAAAAGGGGAATAATTAGAAAGAAAAGATCCTACATTCATTACAGCAAGATTCAAGATATAGATGTAGATCAGGGCATATTGGATCGTTTATTCTCTGCGGGGGACATAGAAATCTATGGAGGTCATGAACACACCAATATCATTCTGGAAGATGTTCCCAATCCCCGGGAGGTGGAGGATATAATTGATAGACTTACCATGGGTGAGGAAGTGGATTTAAAACCAAAGAACCATAGAATACCCAAAAGATCCATTATTGAAGAATATGACCAAAAGTTTAAAAGATAGCTTGCTGAATATTTGGATTAGTATATGCTCATATTAAGTGCATATGCCAATTACTACCAATTTTTTGATATTTAATTTTAACAATATCCAAATTTACAAAAATAAGTAATCATTACCTGAGATTGATATGAAGAACTACGATGTGGCAGTGGTTGGTGCCGGACCAGTAGGCTCAACCTTTGCCAGGCACATGGCAGAAAAAGGCTATAAAGTAGCTGTCCTTGAGAAAAAAAGGGAAATTGGTGTTCCACTCCAGTGCGCGGGACTTTTAGGTAAAAGAATTAAAAAAGTGAATATTCTACCCGATAAATTTATAATTAACCCGGTTCACGGAGCATTTCTCCACTCCCCTGAAGATACCATACTATCAGTTCAAAAGGATAAACCCGAAGCATACGTTCTGGACAGGGTAGGGTATGACAAGTTTTTAGCCCAACTCGCTGAAGATGCAGGGGCCGACATATTCCTCAATCAAAAGGTGGAAAAGGTAGATACCCTCCGTGGTGTTATAGACATCAAAAATAAGGAAAATGACAAGATATCGGCGACAGTGGTGGTGGGGGCAGATGGGCACGCTTCTACCATATCTGAAAAATTTAACCCACCGGTGGAATCATTCCAGGCTGCCCAGTATCTGGTTGACGTGGGTGAAAAACGTTTTCAAAAGGACTACGTTCACCTTTACGTTGATTCAAGGGTAGCTCCTGGTTTTTTATGGGTCATTCCCTTATCTGAAAGCACGGCACGAATAGGACTCTTTGCAGATTGTAATTATCAACAGTTAAACATGCTACTCAAAGAATTGATAGACAAACGCCCCGAACTCAGGGGATCAACTATTTTAAAGAAATATTATGGAGTTATTCCCAAGTATAACTCGCAAAAACAACTGGTAAAGGATAGAGTACTTCTTCTGGGAGATGCAGCGTCCCAGGTCAAACCCACCACTGGTGGTGGTCTGATAATGGGTTTTACCTGTGCAGAAATAGCATCAAGGGCAGCTTCACAGGCTCTGGAAAATGAAAACATAGAACTCCTGGCTAATTATCCTCAGGAATACCATGAAGAATTTAGAAAAGAGTTAAAAGCACAGTTAATGGTTCACAAAATTTTCAAATCATTGACTGATGCTGATCTGGAGTACATGTTCCGAAAACTAAAGGAAGAAGGTGCCGAAGAGATAATTTCCCATTATGGAGATATGGACAGCCAATCA
>NZ_JARVXG010000020.1:10000-19456 GCF_029848115.1 Methanobacterium formicicum
CCATTCGTACTGCCAGGGTGAAGGTAATAGGAGTACAGCATAATAGTTTTGAAGGCTCTGGAACTCATAAACCCGGTGAACATCCAGTGGGTCAAAGTGTTTCACTTCTTTAAGCAGCTGGTCAGCAATGGTACTATCACAGGCAGTGATGGACCAGCGGGTGGGAACCAGGCGGCGGCGCTTATCTACACCCATGGTACCCACAGAAAAGGCCTTCTGCATGTGAGAGAAGGGCACATCTTTACTGTGTAAGTCCATAATGGCATCTCGAGCCCGTAGATCAGTATCGTAGTACACTTTTTCCAGTTCCCGGTCCCAACGCACATTATCAATATCAAATTTTTCTAAAATGGCACTGGGCCCATGAGGGGCTTGGTATTCGCTGAAAGAAACTCCTCTTGGTTTTTTCCAGAACTCTGCTTCACTATCAATGGAACCCGAGGCCAGAGAGATCTCTTGGAGCTTTTCCACCATCTGGTTGTCCAGATCAGTGATCCCAATCAGCTTCTTACCCCGAACCAGGCTCATACGATAGGAGATGATATCTTCCTGACTTTTTGAACCGGGAATCCAGGCTTCAGGAGTGTCCATAATGGCGGTATCTCCTAATACTGGGGATATCATAGGTCCGGCATACACTTTAGGATAATTCCAGCTGCCAATGAATACAGAAGGGGGTGTACTACCCTCTAATTCTTTACCCACCTCCACGGAGGGTATTTGAAATTTTGAGGTCAATTTTTTAAGGTAAGCTTTCTTACCCATCATGGGTTTAAGTATCTCCTTTATTTTAAAAAGATTTTAGCCAGCAAATGAGAACTAATCATGAAAAAATTGAGTGAGTCTAAATCCCTGATGTTATAATCAATACAGGGAGTTTATTCTCATCTACTACTAGGGAGTTCTTTTATTTTCTATATTATTTATTCCATTTATATTTTTACCAAACCCCTTATACGGACCTTATTCATAGTTTAACCAGTTATGAAGGTAAATTAACACGCTAACCTTGCTAATTGTTTTAGAGATGAGTTGAATCCTAATAAACTAGTAGGACTTCCCTGTAATTTCCCAACTAAATTAGTTAAAATTCCAGACTTAATTAGGTTAAAAATTATTAACCTAACGAATAACATATCCTCTTCAGGATATCTGGAATTTGAGGTAGGTATGGTTACATGAATTTTGAAGAAAAAAAGAGAAAGAATAGAAGGAAGAGAGGTCAGATATCTCCAGAAGACATCTCTTCCTATGTTGATCTTCCCACAGAGGGGTTAGTTGAAATGTTACAGGGAACTGATCCCCAGAAGAGAACTATTGCTGCGGTTATACTGGGGGATCTGGGGGATGAAAGGGGAATTCTACCTCTTTGTTCGGCCTTGACTACTGAAAAATCTCTTTATTCCAGAATAGCAATTTCAGAGGCTTTATCTAAAATAGGCGAACCTTCTGTAGCGTATCTAATAGAACTTCTCGGTGAAATTGGTAAAAATCAGGAAACCATGCTCCCTGACCATTATTTTAAGAAAAAAAGTTTTCCATTGGTGAGGGATATGGCGGGGAGAACCATGGTCCAGATAGGAAAACCAGCAACCCCCTATTTAATAGATTTTCTGGAAAGTAGTGATGAATTTAAAGTTCAACAGGCCCTGGATGTAGTAGGTGCAATCGCCGCCAAAACAGGCGACAGGAGAGCTTTAAATCCATTACTCACCCATTTGGAAAGGGAAACACGTGACTGCAGAGGTAGTGACGGGGTAACTTTGTGGAAGATCATCCGGGCCTTCAGTGGCTTTAAAAAAAGTGAGAAAGCAGTTGATCCCCTGCTGGAAATATTGGAAAGGGACTATCCTCCTCCCATTATATGGGAAACCCTGCGAACTTTAGGTCAGATCAGGATTGCCACCCCCCAAGTCAGGGAACGGGTGGGAAGTTTCATAAATAATGAACAACCGGAAGTGAGGGTCGCCGCAGAAAATGCCTGGAAACTATTGGGATTCGCACCATAATGTGGTGTGTTCAGGGATTTTTTTGACCAATATAATAAAACCCATTGGATTTATGGCCATTCATGGTGTTAAAAACGGTTTTTTCCAGGTATAGATTGTTATAATTTTCAGTTAGTTTCAAAATGTGTTCCAATGTATGGTGTCTTAAAACTGCCCCTTCCTGAAGTTCAAAAACTCCATAGATTCCATATTTATTTTCATATTTCCTATAACGCTGCAGGTTTCTCTCGTCATGGTTCAAGAGAAAATCACTGATGTACAGTATACCTTTATCCTTTAAAACTCGGGTAATCTCTGAAATTATGTTTTCCTGTTTCCGGTTGTGGATGTTACTGGTCAAGACTCCAATGAGGAGTGCCGCATCAAAAGATTTATCGGAAAAGGGCAGGTCATCCCCCTTATTCTTAAGGAGGTTCAGGTAGGGGTGCAACTTTAAACCTCTTTTTATCATTTTTCCCGAGAAATCCACTCCAGTTAGATTATTAAAACCATTTTCATGGAGTTTATCTAAAGTTCTACCGTAACCACAGCCCACATCCAATATACTCCTTTCACGAGGGGTGTGCCTTTTAAACTCCTTCAATTGAAAGGGGGTGGGAAATTCTTTCTCCTCGGCAACACCGTCCCAGTATTTTTCCTGATGAGAATCCATTTGATTATTCAGTGTAACACCTTCCTGTGGTTAAGGTTAATAGCCTGATTTAAAAAATGTAAAATTCAAAGTACTATCTATAAATGGGCAGTTTAATTTAAAACCTTTTTTTATAATCCAATTCCTTGAACTTAAGGGTGAAAATGGTTCCATTATCCTTTTGTAACTCCAACTGACCATCTAATTGTTTGGCCAAGTTTTTTATAAGTTGAAAGCCCAGAGTTTCTGCCTTTTCAAATTCAACATTATCCGGGATTCCCACACCATTGTCACTTATTCTTAGGGTGAACTCATCACCTTCCCGTCGTAGTACGACTTTTATCTCTCCTTTCCGGTTGTTAGGGAAGGCATGGACAACTGAATTGGCCACAATTTCGTTAACCAGAAGCCCCAATGGGATGGCAGTTTCCAATTCCATTTTAACATCCTCCACCTTAAACTTAAGTTTAACCCTGCAGGGATCTCCTATGTGGAAGGTTAATAGTTCCTTGGTAATGTTGCGGAGGTAATCGTGCAGATTAATGTGCGTAAAATTCTGGGAACTGTAAATCTCTTCGTGAATGAGGGCCATGGTTTTAACCCGGTTTTGACTGCTTTCAAAAATCTTAAGGTCCCTATCATCTTTAATATGTTGACTCTGCAGGCTGAGAAGGCTGGATATGATCTGCATGTTATTTTTAACCCGGTGATGCAGTTCACGCAGAAGAAGTTCTTTCTCTTGCAGTGATGTTCTCAAATTCTCTTCAGCCACCTTCACCGAGTCTATATTGGTCATGCTGAACACCACCCCTTGATACTGGCCTTTTTCATCAAATAAAGGGTTTCCTAAGGATTCAAGCCACAAATAATGTCCATTGGCATGTTTGAACCGGTGCTGCACTCCTCCCGGTAGATAAGAAACCGTGGATTCCATGAAGGTGGAACTGACCTTGATTTGATCCTGGGGATGGGTTAAGTTGATGAGTTTAAATACACTTTCACCCAGGATTTCCCGGGGTTCATAACCCAGAACAGTTTTTATGGAGGGGCTGATATACTGGAAAGTTCCTTCGGCGTCAATTTGACCTACTACGTTCAACATATTGTCGGTGACCAGACTTAACAGTTTTTCCCTTTTTTTAACTTCTTTCTCGGCAATTTTATTCTGTAAAACCGCGGAAAATATGTTCAGTATGGTTTCCACCGTGCTGATATTCAGGGGTTTACCCCCTTTTTTGGTAACAATAATCACACTCCCAAAAAGCTGCCCTTTAAATGAAAATCCCATCACATAGGTTTCATCGACACCAAAGGCCTCTTCAATCAGCCCATATTTTTCACGGGATAGTCTCCCTCCACTGATGTAGTAAAGACCCTCATTTAACTGCTTTAATTTACCGCTGGACATGAGATTTTTGGATTTTTCATCCAGAGTATCTTGGGGGAGGTTAAAATCCTTTGTTTCCACTCCGATTAATGTTTTAGCCAGTTCTAACATTCTAGGGGTGATTCCGATCATATCCCTTATTTTTAAACTTTCTGATGGTTCATCGTAAGTAGAAATAATAATGTATGCATCTTTTACCAGTTCCTGAAGTTTTTCCTGGACAAAATCATAAATATCATCCACGGTGGTCAGGTTCAGCAGTTCCATCAACAGGGGGGATAAAAATTTCAATGCATCCTGAACGGGCTTATTTTCAGGTTTCATCAAATTAAAATCAGCCATATGGCCTTCTAATTCAGAATAAAGTTTTCTATGTTTTTTTATTTCAGTAACCAATTGTTCTTCAGATTTTTCTTCATCATTCATGGTGGTCATTCCAGGGATGAATTAATAAAAATCTATAATAATTTTATGGACACTGAATATTATAATTATTCATTCAAAAACATGGCCGGGTAAAAAATTCAAAGATCACAACAAGAATAGTTTCATCCCGAAATTTGGATTTAAACCCTTGAATGAAAAGAATATGGTCTGAAAATGGGTTGATAAAAAAATAAGCTGGAATGAATTAGAATCAGGAATAAATTAATTAAATGTCATTGTTTTATTGAAGGTATTTCAGATTATAGGTTATATTAATAAAAACCGGTTATTAATGTCTGTTAACCACTATATATTTAGTCAATTGCATTTTCTCCTTTTTCAGTTGTCCTGATCCTTATGATATCCTCTACTGGGGATATGAATAATTTTTCACTTATGTCCTCTGTTTTCACGGATTCAATGGCCTTAATCACATATTCAATTTCCTCTTTTTTCGTGATCATCATCATCTCTATTTTAGGAGGTAACTGGAGCTCATAACTGCTGCCCCTGTAAGTTTCAGTCTTTTCTTCCTGGTAATTTTGATATTTGATATCGATGAGAGTCAGGTTAGAGAATCCGAATTTTGCCAGGGACTTTTTAACGTTGTCCAGTTCAACAGGATGAAAAAAGAATCTTAATTTGCAAAATTCTGTTTCCGGTGTGGGTGGGGTTTCTGGTGTTTGGTTGTTTTCTGGTGTTTGGTTGTTTTCGCTTGGATCGTATTCCTTTTCATGATTGTCAATTAATTTCAACAACATTTTAAGGCCGTCATTTATCCCGATTCCATCCTGGGCAATGGTGGGAATAATCAAAACACCTTCCACGTGGGTGTCCATTTCAAATTTGTTAAAATCGTCCCGGTTGGCGAATAAAACGTGAGGTATGTCTTCCCCTGCAATTAAGTCAATTATTTCCAGATCTGTTTCAAAAATACCAATGCTGGTTTCTATGAAAAGGATAACTCCGTCCACGTCTCTAGATAAAACTTGTTTTAGGGTCATGAATTCTGGATAGTCTGGTGGGTTGAACAGATAATTTTTTCCACCATCAATCAGGAGTCTTCTATAATTAAAAAGGGATAAATCAATGTCACTATCCTGAAAAGTTACATCCTTGAAATATTCCATCAAATTTTCAGAATGTGCTTTGTTAGAATTGTAATTACTCAAAATAACAATTTTTTTCCCATTTATTGCGGATTCATTTTCCAATTTAAGTCACCTTAACCTGATGATAATTACACGAAAATAGGTAGGTCTCTAACGGCTATTTCCAATACTATAATGTTTTAATTGATTTTGTTCTACTTATCGTACGTGGGGGATTAAACAAAGGAAAAATTAAAGTAATTCCTTATTTTCAGTAGCTAATGGTAGGGATCTTAACGGGTTCACTTTCCACCAGCTGTAACAACATGTTTAAACCCTCTACAACTCCTTTCCCCGATATTGCCTCGGTGGGGAGTATACAGATGTCCGGATAATTGGTGTACAGAGGACTGTTGTTTAAATCTTGTTTGTTGGCAAATATAAGGTAGGGAACACCCTTTTCTTCCACAAAATCAATCATTTCTTCACAGCTGGAGGTAACTCCCTGGGTATTATCAATAATTATAATAGCTCCGTCCATATTTTTAGATAAGATGTCTTTCATGAAACGGAATCTCTCTGCACTGGATGGACTGAATATTTGGAGCTTTTTATGGTTTAAAGTGGTTTTTCCATAGCTTGCAGCTTCAGTTTCTACCAGATTATTGCAGATATGTTTCAGGGCGGTCCTTTTACCCGCATCTGAGTCTCCTAACACTAAAATTTTTTTGGTTTCCATAACATCACCTAAGGAATACGGAAGCATACTTCCGATCAAGTGTTTGGATAACTTAACTTATAAACTTATCCTCGAGGTGTTGGTCCTGGTATGGATAAAAATAATAAAAAAAAGGAGCCCTGAAAAATTAAAAGGGTATTTATTGATTCAAAATAGGGTTTTATATGGATAACTAAGCTAATTCAATGGTGCTTGGAGGTTTATCGCTCACTGAAAGGGATACGTGGGTTACTTCTGGGATTTCGGCTGTAATCCTCCGTGAGATTGTTTTCACCATATTCCAGGGAAGCTCCGGAACATCGGCAGTCATGGCATCCAGAGATTCAACCATTCGCAAAACTACCAAGTATCCGTAATCCCGGATATCTCCCTTAACCCCGGTAACTTTAGTGTTGGTTAAAACTGCAAAATACTGCCACAGGGTTTTATCCAGGTCCTCTTTCTGTACTTCTTCTTCTACTATGGCATTGGCCTGGCGGCATATCCTGATTTTGTCCTCAGTTAATTCCCCGGCGACACGCACGGCCAGTCCTGGACCCGGGTAAGGTTGTCGGTTAACCATTTCGGTAGGTAAACCTATCTCTGCCCCCACAATCCTCACTTCATCTTTGTAGAGTTCTCTTATCGGTTCCACAAGTTCCAGTACCATTCCATGGGGCAGGGCAACATTATGATGGGACTTGATATTTCCCTGACTCTCGATCCAGTCGGGGGCTATGGTTCCCTGTACCAGGAACTTGGCACCCACCTTTTCTGCTTCCCTTTCAAAGACCCGGATGAAAACTTCCCCAATGATCTTCCTCTTTTCTTCAGGATCCTCCACTCCCTGGAGTTTACCTAAAAATTCTGAACTAGCATCGATATATTTGAGGTTTAACCGGTCATGGAAAGTATTTTGAACATAATCTGCTTCACCTTCCCTTAGCAATCCATGATCTACAAAAACGGCGGTTAAATTCTCTCCAATGGCCTTTGAAACAAGAACAGATGCTACTGAACTATCCACACCACCGGAAAGGGCGATTATTGCCTTTTCATCTTTGATAGTTTTTTTAATTTCCTCTATTGATTCTTTAATGAAAGAAGACGGATCTAACATTTTTTTCACCTTAAACTTATAAATAATGTCTCTCCTTACTAATGAAGTTCATTAAACTACAATTACAAATTCCAATAATTGCAGTCTCCCTTATATTCAGATAGTGATTATTTTCTTAGATAGTGATTATTTCCTATCTCATTTTCGTGTTTTATGTATATGTGTTCGGGATATTTAATATCATTTTGAAACTTTGAAGTTAAACAACTAAACCATGATCTTTAAAATTCAATTCATTTATTTTTTTAAAGTACGGTGGTAGGGCACGAACTGTAAAAATAATAAATCCCATATAAATTAATGCTGTAGATGGAAATTACCATCCTTAACCCGTAAAGTTCTGATATTATATGACAGTTAAAGATTGGAAGAAAGAACAGATCCTGGTGATAATTTCTGTTTTCCTTCTATTCAGCATTAACCTCCTGGTCTTCCAGTACACCGTGGATATCAGGGAACCCTGGCATGGTGAACTTTCCTCGGGCCACCACCAGTGGCTGAGCGGAAGCACCCTCAAGTTCGCCAAGAACTGGTACCGTGACGGCCCCCTTAACTTAGGATTTACCCTGCTGGAAAACCCATCATCTATAGAATTTCCGGACATCCTCAGCAGACAACCCTACGTCAACTATCTGCCGGGATGCATTATACCCCTGTATGTCATCGGTGAATTAACCTCCACCGAACCAAATGCCGCATTATTAATGGATTATAATCTTCTAAACCACTTTTTAATCGCTTTTTTCCTGTCAATTCTTATCTTCATCTTCCTAAGACAGATAAAAATTGATCC
Source organism: Methanobacterium formicicum (assembly GCF_029848115.1). Taxonomy (NCBI): domain Archaea; kingdom Methanobacteriati; phylum Methanobacteriota; class Methanobacteria; order Methanobacteriales; family Methanobacteriaceae; genus Methanobacterium; species Methanobacterium formicicum. The sequence continues at coordinate 18,176 of NZ_JARVXG010000020.1, forward strand.
AGTGAATTCTTTCCTTTTTGCCACGGTACCCCTATTTCTGGAATTGTTACTCCCTGGACCGTTATACTGGCATCAAAATGTATTCTTTGCTGATCAAGCCGTTATTTTACCATTTGTTGCGTACATTCTACTGGAAGTAATCCAAGATAGCTATAAAGGGAGATATTCCCGATTTTTAGGAGTAACCCAGAATTTTATCCTTTTATATGGGTTTTTAACCGATTGGTTATTTGTTTTTATTATTTTAACTGTCTATATTAAGCGTATTCTAGAGGGTAAACTCTGTTTCAGCCGGGAAAACCTTACCCATTCCCTGAAGGATAACCTTAAGTTCTGGATAGTTCCCTTCATCGTTCTTGCATTCTTCGTCATCCAAGTTTATTCATGGGGTTTGACGGGCACCGTGCTCAGCAAGGTGTTATTTAGAGTTGGAATCTCATCTGATGGTTCGGTTACAGTTACCAATGGGTTAATTTCATTTTATCAGTATGTTACATCCGGATATGGGGAAATAGGATTTTATGCTCTGTGTTTTTCCTTAATTACCATGACTGTGCTTTTGTTATATGTTTTAAGGGAGAGATTCATTGCCCAGAATACAGATTTTAGAATTAAAAAAATAGCTGCCCTCATGGTGATGCTATTTTTACCCTGTATTTTACAGTTAATACTGTTTAAAAATCATACTCTACTCCATGATTTCTCTGTACTCAAATTATCTGTGCCTTTAACCACCATACCCTTTGTACTGGCACCAATTTCCTGGTACCTTCTGGTTAAAACTCACATAATTGAAAATCACTTAAAGATTCCTCTAACCTTTAAAGGGAGATTGTTAGAAAAAATGAAGGTGAATAAACTCCTGAAACCTGACTTGACCCTCCTGGTGATTTTCCTGGTGGTCACTGCTTCTGCCAGTTTTTATCTGGCTAACGAGCACCCCCACTATCCCGAATTATTCCCCTCTGGTAATCCGGATTACGAGGTTTTGGGAACTTCAATCCAGAAAAATACCCAGTATTCTGACCTTGTTTTTTCTCCAAATTTTGAAATCCCCATCAATCCGCCCCAGCAACTCTCCTATTCCATGAAAAGAGTGTATAAAATCAGATCACTGGATGAAATTGGAAGCTATACCCAGGGTCTCTCGGGTTACCACGTGGTTGTCATGTTCATTGGCCCTCCCTCTCCACAATGGGCAGAAATACTGGCAAATTACCCTCTGATACAGGATGGAAATTACTATTATTACCGGTTAAATTAGTATTTTAAAAAAAGTAG